>CAJWOT010000001.1 GCA_913044215.1 uncultured Rhodospirillaceae bacterium
GACGGACAGGGAAAGTGAAATCCGCTGTTCAGAAGGGAGGTGATACCGTCCGACGTCATCGGCGTGCTCGACCCCGAATGCTATCGCTGCCGCGGATGGCAGCGCCGTTTTCATTGTCGAAAAGGGCCTAAAAAAGCGACGAATTGGATCAGTGGGCGAGGTAGACGAGGGTCAAATCGTCTCCTAGGAGAATGGCGGTTTCCACCTCGAACTCAGCGTGCAGTGTCTCTATGGGCTTTGCATAGTCCGATTTGATCGCTGACTCGATCAACGTTGCGACGCCTTCCTGAAAAAGCGGCGGGCCGTCTTTGCCAGGGTTTTCCAGCAGAGCATCGCTTTAAAGGAACAAGAACGAGCCGAGAGGGAAATCCACTTCCCGGTCTTCAAATCGTGTGTAGCTGGATGGTGTTCAAAGCGGAGGCCACGCCATGCCCGGAGAAATCGACGAGGTAGAGCATCAACCGATCCTGATCGATGACCTTCGCACCCCAGAAATCGCCGCCCAACTCGGATGACGGCTGGTAGTGCGAGTCCAATTCGCAGTCGAACGCGGTTCGAATTTCGCGCAACTCTTCTGACTGTATCGCGCCACCATTTCCCGCACCAGCATAGGCGTCACCGGAAGCCGCGTCACCGCGCCCTGCCATTGCAGCGCGTCGTCGATAGCGGAGGCGAGCGCGGCGCCGGCAGCGTTGATGCCGCCTTCACCGGCGCCTTTCAGGCCCAGCGGGTTAAGGGGGCTGGGGGCGTCTTCAGTGATTAGCACATCGATGGGCGGGACTTCAGTGGCGATCGGCAGGTGATAGTCCAGCAGGGTCGCGGCCAGCGGCTCTCCGTTCGGGGTGTAGCGGAACGCTTCATGCAGTGCGCCGCCAATGCCCTGGACAAGGCCGCCGGCGAGTTGGCCCTCAATCAGCATCGGGTTGACGGCCCGGCCGACATCGTAGGCGACGAGATACTTTTCGATCGTGATGCTCCCGGTCTCGGCATCGATGCAAATGGCGGCGATATGGACGCCGTAGGGGTAATTCATGTGATTGCAGCGGAACGTGGCTTTCGCGTTGAGCTGCACGTCCAGGTCTGCCAACGTCATGCCCATCTCGGAGCCGTCGCGCCGGATCGTGCCATCAGCGAAAGCGAGGCGGTCCGGGGTGGTCTGCAGGAGCGGGGCGGCGGCCGAGAGTATTTTCGAGCGTAGTTCCACTGCCGCCTCTCGTGTGGCTTCGCCGGTCATTACGGTGACTCTCGAGGCGTGCGCGCCGTAGCCTTGCGCGATGCGGTCGGTCTGGCCGTGCACGACGCGAAAGCGGTCGTAACCTATCCCCAGCGTATCCGCGGCGATCTGGGCGATGACGGTCTCCATGCCCTGGCCGACCGAGGCGGCGCCGGTGATGATCTCGACCGTTCCGTCTCGCATCAGTTCGATCTGGGCCGTATCGACAGGGCCAAGTCCCGTTTTCTCTACGAACAGGGCGAGGCCAACACCGGCCAATTCACCCCGTTGGCGCCGCATCGCCGCATCATGCCGCAACCTGTCCCAATCGGCGGTCGCGAGCGCCTTGTCGAGCAATCCTTCATAGTCGCCGGAGTCCAGTATCACCGGTACCTCCAGTGCGTCGAGCGGCCGTTCGTAGGGCATCTCTTCCGCCATGATCAGATTGCGGCGGCGCACCGTCACGGTATCCAGACCGAGGTGCGCGCCGATTGCGTCCAGCAGCCGCTCGCGCACGAAACTGGTTTCGAACCGGCCCGGGGCACGGTAGGTGGCGGCCGGGGTCTTGTTGGTCAGCCGGACATGGCCGGCGGCGCGGAAATGCGGCACACGGTAGGGACCGAGCATCAGACCCGCCGACATGTCGGCGACCCGGACCCCGTGCGTGCGGATATAGGCGCCCTGATCGTGGAAGAACGTATCGTCGATGGCCTGGATGCGGCCGTCCCCGTCGAAGGCGATCGTGATTTGGTGCTGCTGCTCGCGCGAGTGGTTGGCGGTCAGCATGTGTTCACGGCGGCTTTCGATCCATTTTACCGGACGGCCCAGCCGTAGCGCGCCGAGGCAGACCAGCAGGTCCTCCGGATAGAGCTCACCGCGGACCCCGAAACCGCCGCCGACATGGTTCTCGTGTAAATCGATGGTGGACGGGTCACGCCCCAGCATCGCTGCGAGCTGGTCCCGGTTCCAGTGCGGACGTTTGGCGGCGCCGTACATATGTAGATGGCCGCTGCCGGGATCGGTGCGGGCGAGGGCGCCGCGCGTCTCAAGCGGCACGGCAGTGTGACGGCCGATGGCGAGTTCGAGAGTGAGGCGATGATCTGCGGCGGCGATTGCCGAGTCGACGTCGCCATATTCCTTACGCACAATCGCCGGCTTGGTGTCGTGGCCCGGCGCGAATTCTTGGGGCGGTGCGCTGGCCTCAAGCAACGGTGGACGCTCTTCGATGTTCAGGATGACTTGTTCTGCCGCATCCTCCGCCGCCCAGGCTGACGTCGCGAAGACGACAGCAACGGGCTCGCCGACATAGCGCACCATGTCGCGGGCCAGGACCGGTTGCCGGTAGGGTTCGAGGCCTAGCACCCGGGTCGCGCGAAAGGGGATCGGCGGGATCTCTGCGATGTCCGCACTCGTCCAGACGGCCTTGACGCCGGGCATGGTCGCGGCTGCCCTGGTGTCGACAGACCGGAGTGCGCCATGCGCGATAGGCGCGCGGACGACCATCATGTGACATTGATCGGGGAACGCCAGATCGGCGACGAATGTCGCGCGTCCGGTCAGCAGCGGTTCATCTTCCAGGCGGGGTACCGCGCGTCCGATATAGGGTTGGGAGCTGCGATCCTTGTTCGCCATCGGCGGATTATGCGGGCCGGCCCTTGACGCAACAAGGCCGGGTGCGCTTCAAACGGGGCCACGCCGCCGCAAGGGCGCGGCATTCGGGACAGGATTCACAGCGCATGATTATCGGTCTGACCGGCGGGATCGCCTCCGGTAAATCCACCGCGGCGGCTTATCTGGGCGAGAAAGGTGCGTCGGTGATCGATGCGGATAAGCTGGGGCACCAGGCATATGAACCGGATACGGACGCCTTCGCTCAGGTCGTGGCCGCATTCGGGCCGGAGGTGGTCGGTGCGGACGGCCAGATCGATCGCAAGGTGCTGGGCGGCAAGGTGTTCGGCGATCCGGCGGCGCTCGACCGGCTGACCGGCATCATCTGGCCCGAGATTGGGCGGCTCGCCCTGGCGGAATTCGAGGTCGCGCGTGCGGCGCGGCCTGACGCCCCCATCGTGCTGGAGGCGGCTGTCATGCTCGAAGCGGGCTGGGAACCGATGGTCGATGAGGTGTGGGTCGTCATCGTCGAGCCAGATACGGCAGTGGCGCGGGCGACGGCGCGGGACGGGGTCGAGGAAGAGGCGGTCCGCAAGCGCATCGCCGCGCAGCTTTCCAACGACGAGCGCCGCGCGAAGGCGGATATCGTCATCGACAATTCCGGCGACGAGGCCGCGCTGCTGGCGCAGCTCGATGCGCAGTGGAAGCGGACCGCGTGACCCGCGTTAACGGGGTGTGAGCGGCCTGGCGTCGGATGGGGCTGGATGCTGCATTACCCGCAGCACCGTCGCGTTCATCATGTAGACGCTCATCAATGCGGTGAGCTCCATGAGTCCTTTTTCAGAGTACCGCGTTAACACCGCGTTATAAGTCTCGTCGCTGACGGCAGTGGCCTCCAGCAATTCGCGGCCGAATTGGATGATCAGCGCTTCATCCTCTGTCAGATCGTCCAAGGGCCCGTACGTGTCGACGGCGTAGATCGCCTCCTCGCGGGTGCCTGCGGCCAGCCCCAGCTTGACATGCGCGTTCCAGATATAGGCCGCGTTCGCCGACCGCACGGCGGTGCATATCGCCAGCTCCGATTCCGCATCCGTCAGAGATGTGTGGTAGCGCAGATGCTCGACCAGGTCGGACAAGCGGGCGCCGGCCGCGCCGGCATAGGTCAGGTAGCTGCTCGGTGGCGGCATCGTCTTGCGGGTCGCTTTGATATGGCGAATGGCGGAACGGGTCTCCTCGGAAAATCCGTCCGAGTCGGTGGGAATCGGTAGGCGCGGCATGGCGTCGTCTCCTATTCCGGCAGGACGAAGTTCTTCGCCTGCGCTTCGTATTCGTCATAGCCCAGCGTTGCTCGCAGATCGGCCGGTTCGAGTGCACTGTCCGCAACCGCGTTGCCAGCGTTAAGCGCATCGAGGCCGGCGCGGATGCCGGCGACGGAGGGTGACAGCATGCCTGTCGGATAGGTGCCGATTTTTAGTCCCAAGGCTTCAGCCTCGGACTGCGACGGACAGGCGCGCGGAGCGCCGGGAGACAGCACGGCGAAAGACGGACGTCCGGCGGCAGCAGCGACCGCGCGTTTGATCTCGTCATCGTCGGCCGGTGAATCCAGGAACAGGATGTCCGCACCCTCCTCGACATACATCTCGATGCGTGCGACAGCTTCGTCAATGCCCAAGGTCGGGCGGCAGTCCGTGCGCGCCATCACCATAATGCCGGAGTCTTTCGCGGCTTCGACCGCGGCGCGGATTTTCATGCGCACCTCTTCGAAGGGCAGGGCTGGTTTGCCGGCCGCCGTCAGGGCGCGCGGTGTGATCTTATCCTCGATCAGGATCGCCGCCGCACCCGCGCGGCCATAGGCGCGCACGGTGCGCTGCACGTTCATCGCGTTGCCGTAACCATGATCGGCGTCTGCCAGGATCAGCAGGTCGGGCGCCGCGCCGTGCGCCTGGTTGAAGGAATCCATCATCTCGGCAAAGGACAGCAGGTCCAGGTCTGGGCCGCCGAGCCGGCTGGCGGCAACGCACGAGCCGGATAGGAATGCCGTCTTAAAGTCGGCCTTGATCGTCATCTTCGCTGTCAGCCCGTCCCATACGGCGGGCATGATAACAAGCCCGGGTTCGGCGAGCAGGGCGCGCAGGCGTTCCGGCGGTGTCATGGCGGATATCCTCGTTGCTGTGAGTATCCTGGGATCGTAGGCGGCAGCAGAGACCCTGTCCAATTGTCCTGTTGCATGGGACGGCGGTGGGTTGGATGTTGGTGCAGCGAGATATCCAGGAGGGACCGACATGGAATTCGACGTTAAAACCAGGGCCGACAGCTGGGATAACATTGCGCAAATGGCGCGTGATATGGAAGGTTTGGGCGCCTCCGGTCTGTTATTCACCGAGGCAGGTCAGACTCCCTGGATGATGATGACGGCAGCGGCGATGGCGGCACCCGCGCTCGACTTGTCCACCGGCATCGCGGTGGCGTTCCCGCGCAGCCCGATGGTGACCGCGCAAATCGCGTGGGAGCTCGCAGGCAACACTAAAGGCAAGTTTCGCCTTGGGCTCGGCAGCCAGGTGAAGCCGCATATCGAGCGGCGTTATGGTGTTGCATTTGACAAGCCGGCCATGCGCATGCGCGACTACATGCTGGCGGTTCGCGCCTGCTTCACAGCGTTTCGCGGTGAAGCGCGGCTGGAGCATGACGGGCCGTTTTACAAACTGAACCTGCTGACGCCGCATTGGGCGCCGGCGCGACACGATTTCGAAGACATCAAGCTGGATATGTCTGCCGTTAACCCGTTGATGCTCAAGGTCGCGGGGGAGGTGGCCGATGGCGTCCATGTCCACCCGATGCACTCCATCCCCTATATCGAGAAGCGCTTGATCCCGCAGGTCAGTGAAGGGGCCGCAAAGGCCGGGCGGAGTCTGGAGGATATCGATCTGATCATTCCGGTCCTGGCGGTACCTGGGGACACGCCCGAGGAGAGGGCTGCGCTGGAGCGCGAGGCGAAGGCGGCGATTGGGTTCTATGGCTCGACCCCGGTTTACGCCTTCCAGTTCGATGATCTGGGATATGAGGGGAAGCGTCAGGAGCTTGCCGAAAAACTGCGTGCCGGTGATCGGGACGGCATGATCGACCTCGTCAGCGACGAGATGCTCAACCAGTTCGGCCTCTCCGCGCGTTGGGATGACATGGCGGACCAGCTGATCGCTCGTTACAAGGGCGTCGCCAGTCGCGTCGTGATGTATTTTGCGTTGCAATCCATTGCCGCCAACCCGGCCAATCACGACAAATGGGCGGAAATCGCGCGGGCCGTTCGCGCCGCGTAGATTTAGGCGTTAAGGCTGTCATTGTATTCGCGGCGGTGATGTTCTCGAGCCGCGTGTAAAGAGATGGGGGCTGGTGATGGAATATTATGACCTGGGAAGCTACGGGCGACCCGTGACGACCTCATCCGCCGAGGCGCAGACATGGTTCGATCGCGGCTTGGTCTGGTTGTACGGCTACAATCACGAGGAAGCGATCGTCTGTTTCGAAAAGGCGATCGAATACGATGCCAATTGTGCGATGGCGCATTGGGGTGTCGCCTACGCGATCGGTCCGAACTACAACAAACCCTGGGACGACTTCGAACCCGATGAGAAGCCGGAAGCCCTGACTTTGGCACAGAACGCCGTCACGGCAGCCCTGGCGCAAATCGATGCCGTCACGCCCGTCGAACGCGCGTTGATCGAAGCGCTGCAGAAACGCTATCCGGACAACGCGGATGTCGCCTCATTCGATCATTGGCATGACGCTTACGCCGGTGCGATGCGAAGCGTGCACAAGGCACATGGAGACGAGCTGGATGTCGCGGCACTGTTCGCAGAAGCGATCATGAACCGCACGCCGTGGGCCTTGTGGGATTTGCAGACAGGGCAGCCAGCGGTGGGGGCCGATACGCTGGAAGCCATAGCTGTCCTGGAAGGCGCGTTCGACTCTCTTGACGGTGCGTGGAGCCATCCGGGTCTGTTGCACATGTACATTCATCTGATGGAAATGTCGCCGCATCCGGAGCGTGCGCTTCGCCATGGCGATAGGCTGAGCAGCCTCGTGCCGGACGCCGGCCATTTACTCCACATGGCGACCCACATAGACGTCCTGTGCGGCGAGTATGAGAATGTGGTGGCCCGCAATGCGCGGGGTATCGAAGCGGACCGCAAATTCCTGGAAAGGGCAGGGGCCGATAACTTCTACACGCTGTATCGCTGTCACAATTATCACTTCAAAATTTACGGAGCGATGTTTCTGGGACAACCGGGACCGGCACTGTCGACGGCCGACGAACTGATCGAAACGCTTGAGGGTGTTGTCGCAGGGCCGATGGCGGACTGGCTTGAAGGTTTCGTGCCGATGAAGCAGCACGTGCTGATCCGCTTCGGAATGTGGGAACAGATCCTGGCGCAGCCTCTGCCCGAAGACGAAGCGCTTTATTGCGTGACAACGGCGATGATGCGCTATGCCCGCTCGGTCGCCTGCTCCAACACGGACGACATCGAGAGTGCCAAGGCTGAGCGCGATGCCTTCCTTGCCGCGCGGGGTCGCGTCCCCGAGTCACGCATGCTGTTCAATAACTCGTGCCGTGACATCCTCGCCGTGGCCGAACAGATGTTGTTGGGGGAGTTGGCGTATCGAGAAGGCAATCATGACATAGCCTTCGATCACCTGCGCCAGTCGGTCGAATTGGACGATAACCTGCCCTATGACGAGCCCTGGGGATGGATGCAGCCGACCCGGCATGCATTGGGGGCGCTGTTGTTGGAGCAGGGCCGGCTCGATGAAGCCGAAACTGTCTACCGGGCCGACCTCGGTCTCGACGCAACGCTGAGCCGCGCCTGCCAGCATCCCCGAAACCTATGGAGCCTGCATGGACTTCACGAGTGCCTAACCCGCCGGGGTGAAACCGCAGAGGTGGTGCACGTGAAATTGCTGTTGGATCAGGCTGTCGCGCGCGCGGATGTTCCGGTGCACGCCTCTTGCTTCTGCCGGCAAAAGGCCGCGGCCTGACGCCGCACATATTCCGGTTCCGTGGCGGCGATGGATACTGGATGCTAGGGTCGCCGCCACTTTCAAACATGCAAAGGACAAGTGCGCCATGAGCGAGCAACCTGTGCTCACCGATATCGACGCGCGCGGTGTCGCGACCGTCACCCTGAATCGGCCCCACCGAAACAATGCCTACAATGATGCCATGATCCAAGGCTTGCTCGACGCCGTTGGGACTTTGGCGGCGGACGAATCCGTTCGCGTTATCGTTTTCAGGGGCAATGGCAACTACTTCCAGGCTGGTGCCGATCTGAAATGGATGAACGACCTGTCGAAGAAGGCACTCGACACCAATTTGGCGATGTCTACCATCACGACCGATGCGGTCCGCCATCTGAACACCTGTGCAAAGCCAACATTGGCATTGGTGCATGGCGGTTGCTTCGGTGGCGGTATTGGCATGATGGCGGCATGTGATATCGCGATCGCGTCGGAAGAGGCACAGTTCTCCATCACCGAAGTCCGTTGGGGATTGGTCGCAGGGCCGATCATTCCGCAGCTATGCGACGCGATGGGTATGCGGGCGCTGCGGCGCTATGCGCTTACGGCAGAACGGTTCGATCCAACGGTGGCGAAGGCGTGCGGATTGATCCACGAAATCTGCCCGACCGGCGAGCTCGACACGGCCGCGGCACCGATCATCGACGCTTTGTTGAAATGCAGCCCAAGCGCAATCGCCGAGACCAAGGATATGATTCTGCGCACCGCGTCGCATGAGGTCGATGATCATACAGCCCCGGGTATCGCCTTGGCGCATGCATTGCGGCGCCGCACGGAAGATGGCGTGGAAGGGCTGGCGAGCTTCAATGAACGGCGTGAAGCGTCCTGGTATCCAGGTAAATAATTACGCGGAGGAGAAATAAATGACGTTGGAGGTCGGGAAGGAATCGATCGATATCGGAATCGTCGTGCGCGATATCAAGGCCGCGCTTAGGTTCTATAGGGATACGATCGGGCTCGAATATGAAGCGGAGATGCCGGCGGGCGGTGGGCGCATGCATCGTCTCATGTGTGGATCGACGGTCGTAAAATTGGTTATTCACGATCAGGTGCCGGACCGAGCCGACAATGCCGGCGGACCGCTCGGGGCGTCCGGCATAAGGTACTGGACGATCACTGTGACGGACCTGCAGGCGATAACCGACAAATGCCGCGAGGCCGGTTACACGGTCGCGGTCGAACCGCGGGATGTCCGGCCCGGTGTGCGTATTTCGATGGTCGAGGACCCGGACGGAAACTGGGTCGAGTTCCTTGAAAATTCGGCGTAAGGGAGACCAAACGCGATGAAACTGGGCGTATTCCTTCAAGCGCAGTGGGAACCTGGAACCGACATCGAGGAGGGGATCGCCGGTTTGGTGCGTCAGGCGGAATTGGCTGATGAGCTGGGGTACGCCTCGGTGTGGTTGCCGCAGCATTATGTCTCGGCGCCCTACGCGTCGATTCAACCTGGACCGCTGATGGGGTTGCTGGCGGCGCACACGCGTCGGGTTCGCCTGGGCACCGGGGTCTTTCTCTTGCCCTTCACGCGACCGGTAGTGTTGGCCGAGGAGATGGCGAGCCTCGATTGGATCACGGGAGGCCGACTTATTTTCGGCGCTGGCATGGGCTACCGCGAAGACGAGTTTTCTGCCATCGGTGTCCCCATGAAGGAACGGCTTGGTCGGTTCACCGAAGGGCTCGAGCTGATCAAACGGCTTTGGACGGAGGATTCCGTCACACACAAAGGCAAGTACTTCTCGACCGACAATGTCACGATCAGTCTGAAACCGAAGCAGTCCTCCGGGCCTGCGATTTGGATCGGTGGCAGCGTGCCTGCGGCAATACGACGGGCCGCGCGTATCGGCGACGTATGGGTTTCGAGCATGAATCCGAGTTTCGAAGAACTGCGCGAGCTGTTCGATGCATTCGACGAGGCCCGGCAGGGCCAACCCGCGGCACCAGAGCGCCCAACGATGCGCGAATGTTATATCGGCGAAACGGCTGAGCGTGCCGTATCGGAGTCGATAGACGCCTTGTACGGCAAGTACAGCGCCTATCAAGCCTGGGGTACCGCATCGAGCCGCACGACATTCAGCAACCGCTCGGAATTTGAAGCGTTGATGGCGTCAAAATTTCTTGTCGGCGATGCTGCCGGGATTGGCGAACAGCTACGGTGGCTGCGCGACGAAATTGGGATCGACCATTTGATCGTTCGGGTGCGTTGGCCTGGTGTTTCAGAAAGCCAGGCGCTGGATACGATGCGCCATTTGGCTGAGGTGGCGGCTTCGGTATAAGAGTCGCTGGCCGCGGCAACGATGCCGCGCCCAATACTCGTTTTTCCTTTGCCAAATTTTCTTGCTTGTTCAACTGGGATGAATCGCCGTCTGGGAGAACTGCGGTAGATTGCGCATCGCGAGTTTGACGACTTTGGACCAGGTTTCCGAGTAGACAAATTGTCGGCGGTCGGATTCGCCGGCATTGACAAAGGGCATCATGGCCGGCTGTTGGTCTCGCGCTGCAAAAGCGGGCTGTCCCTGTGTCGCCGGTGTACTTGGGCCCATCCGGTCGATCCGGGTGTCTTCATCATCTTGCTGTTCCGGGAAGATCAGCTTTCGTGCCGCGCGATGCTCTGCCCGTGACCAACCGATGGAGTCGGGCGCGATGGGCCGTCCGCTGGCGATGGCACAATAGGTTTTGTAAGGCCCGCCTGGCGAGTAGTGGGTAGCTCGGTTCCGGCACAGCATGCTTTTTGGTATCGGGATGCCGGACAATAGGCTGTCCACCAGATGGAAGGCATTCCGGGCTGACGTAGTTTCCGGATAGGACAGTTGCCGCCTCAAGTTTCGAACATGAGGTCTGCTTTCCCGAAGAACGAACTGCCAGGCCAACGCATCCACTTCCCGGGGTGTCGTTCCGGCTTCGTCATGAGTGACGCCAAGGGCGTTCATGGACACTTCCTGCAATGTCCAAAGGATGTCCCAAAAACTGACCGAAAAATATCGTTGTTCATGGACGTAGGCCCGTAACTTGGCAACTGACCGGCGCGCGCCGCGGACATTGTTTAGCGCATCGCATTGCCTGACCCATGCCATGTTGAAATTCAATCCCGGGCAGGATCGCGATAGGTCCAACGCAAGCGTCTCCATGAAAGGATCGAATCCTATTTCCTCATGGCTCAAGAAGTAATTATTGTAATGTTTTACTTCCACTCCATTGGCATCCCTTGAGATGCCGGGTGTCCATCGACAGTTTGGGAAAAGGCGTTTCTCACCTTTTGCGCCATCCCTGCGCTGGTCGTGGCTGGTAATCGTTGGTCTGTTTCAACCATTTTTCTATCTGCCCCTGATTGGTAGAATGTTCGAAGATTTTGATTTGTCTTTTTCCGTTTTATTTCGACGTAGGTGATACTGCTTCATATGCTATTGTTTTAAATATTTATTTCTTCGTCAGGCTGCACGTTGACGCATGTGCGCACATGCGCGGATTGCGCCGACTTGCGGTTGAAAGTGAAATGATGCGCGTACCGCGGAATAGGCTTTTTGCACGGTACGCGACGGATAGTGTTCTTGCAGCCCTGCTTATTGGCCGGTTTTCTCTGCCCGGCTCAGCTCACATTCTTGTGATGTGACGCACCTTAAAAATAAAAATGGGCAAGAGTGTGGCGAAAATACAAAATGTGAAACAAAGGGATAAGAATATGTATTGATATAATTTCTATTTTTATACTTTGGTTTTGTGCGGGTATGTTGAATAGGGAAGTAAATTTGGAGCGTTAGACTCTATAAGCTCTGCCTCTTGTCGCTATGCTATCCTCGGTGAGGCGCGCCTAGAGAATGGTGGAATTCCTAGCTTCGTGCGGTTTGCCGATGTTGGAAGAACGGTCGCTAAACGGAGAAGATGAGACGATGACCGAACAACGTGATGCTGTTCCTTTCGAGACGGTGACGTGGGACCTGGTGCCCGGACGCACCGTTGTTGTCGTGATCGATCCTCAGAATGATTTTCTGCATGCCGACGGATGGTACGCCCAGAAAGGTATAGACATCACACATATGCGCCGCACGATTGAGCCGACCAAACAGCTGTTGGCGGATGCGCGGGCAAAGAACATTCCGGTGGTATGGACGCGGCACGGCAGCCGCGGTGTCGAGGATGGCGGCCCCTTCATGCGTCTACGCCCTTTTCTGAAAGAAGGCGGCTTGCGGCAGGGTACGTGGGGTTATCAGATTCTAGAGGACTTGGCGCCGCAGGAGGATGATTGGTTTGTCGACAAAAGCCGGCTCAGCGCGTTCTTCAACAGCAACCTCGAAGGCATTTTGCGGGCGCTAAACGCCGACACAGTTTTGTTTGCCGGTGTTCTAACGAACCAATGCGTCGCGGCGACCTCGAAAGATGCGATGTTTCGGGATTTTAAACCTATCGTCGTTGAAGACTGCACCGGCACGACCTTGCCACACCTCCACGATCCAGCGATCGAAATGATGCAAGTTGGGTGGTGCGAAGTTCGGGACCTGGAATCGACGTTGAGCGAAATCAGGCAACTCGCCGCATCCTGTTGATCTCTATGTTCGTTTAATCGCCCGCTTCCATGAAACCGCTGCATCTCTGCCTCGCCGTTGCCGTGATGCTGGTTTGGGGCTGCAGTTTTGTTGTCGCCAAGCTAGCTATCACCGAGATGCCGCCAATGCTGTTCATGGGCATCCGGTATGTCATGACCGGCGTGTTGCTGTTGCCGTTTATGCTGCGCGAGCGTTCACGGTTGTGGCAGGTTTTCGGGATTTCCGTGACGCTTGGGTTCCTGCATTTTGCTTGTGGCTTTACCGGGCTGCTGGGCGTGGATGCTGCGATATCTGTCATGCTAATGCAGGCGCAAGTGCCGTTCGCGGCGTTGTTGGCGGTGCTTTTCTTTGGTGAGAAGATCGGCTGGCAGGGCGGATTCGGCATGCTGGTCGCCTTCGTTGGCGTCTTTCTTCTCGCCGGGGAACCACAAACGGCCAGCGCTCCAATTTCGGCTGGGTTGATTGTCGTCGCGGCGTTCCTGTGGGCGTTCAGCGCGATTCAGGTCAAGCGCCTCGGTGTGATGGATCCGTTGGCCTTGAATGGCTGGGTCGCTGTATTCGCGGCACCGCAGATGCTCATCGCATCGTTCCTGCTTGAAAGCGGCCATGGTGCGGCGTTGGAGCGGATAGGACCGGCCATCTGGTTCGGCTTCGCTTATTTGATTCTCGCCGTGACGGTTTTCGGCTATGGGGTATGGTACTGGCTTTTACAGCGATACGAAGTCAATCGAGCGCTGCCGTTGACCCTGCTGACTCCGGTCTTCGGGTTTCTTGCCGGCGTCTGGTTCTTGAATGAAAGCGCAGAATTCACGCGCTTGTTCGGTGCGATTATCGTGCTGTTGGGCGTCAGCGCGATTGTTTTGCAGCCCGGCAGGCGGGCCGCAGCGAAGTCTTAAGCGAACGTTAAGAAAACTCTGATTTACTGCAGCAATGCCGCCGCCACCGGATTTTTCGCTGTCTTTTCAATGAGATTACAGTCGCGCATAGCCGGTTTGCTTGAAACGCACGGGTAATTCCCTGTCGTGTGGCCTACGATGAATGCCGTTTAGAGCTATTCAAGAACAACAACAATGAGACCCAATGACCCTGTTTTTCAAGAGCAAGACCACAGCCATTAAGCAGATTATTTCAGATTTTTTTGAACGTTTTGGCGTCAGTGGCGCTGCATTGATCCTCACCGTCGAATTCATTTGGATTGCATCGGTCGTCGTGCCGGTACTGGTTGTTATCAGTTTCCTGTTTAACGCGACAAATGCCTGGATGGCGGTACTACCGGGCTTTCTCGGTGCCTTCACATTCCTGATCGTGCTGACCATCGGCGGGCTCGCCGCGACACTGCCCTCCGTCTATCTGGGGAAATGGCGCGAAAGCATTTGGCAATGGATGGAACGGCGGCATCCCGTGCTTGAAAGCCGCCAGCCCGCACAGAGGCCGGCACCGCTGTTCCCGCATGGCCTCGATATTCAAGACGCGGACTGACGGTCCATACGGGTTACTTGCCCTAAAGGGCATTGGGCAAAGCCGGAACCGCGCGCGCCGTGTGGCCCGGGGTGTCACGTAGGAACCCGTTTGTATCGACGCAACCACCGGCATTACCCGGCGTAATCGTTGCTCCATTCTAGGATGACGTTGAAGCTGATCGATATCCGGATGTCGTCCGTATGGTTCGGATGGACATAGTGGATCAGCGGCGAGGGCCACATCAAAAGCGTTCCCGGCGAGGGGTAAATGGTCTGGCGTGCCGAAGCGCTGGCATCCGGTGCGATTGAATGCTGGTAGGCGCCATAGCGGGGATCGGAAAAAGTAATTGCCGCGGGATGCATCTCGCCAGGGCGTGTCGCAGCTTTCTCCTCAGGTAGCTGGACATAATAAGTCCCCGAAAGATAGCTCCAGCCGTGATTGTGCGGTCCGTGATAGTCCCCCAACCGGTTCACATTGGGCCAGGCCTGGATGTCGCGGCGGATAGGATAGTGGCTGAAACCTAGCATGAGTGCCTCGATTTGTGCGGATTCCCGGGGGTGGTTATGATTCCGCCGATCAAGGAGAAGGAGTTGGACGCATGAGTGCGGCGGCAGAATTCGAAGAAGGATATGTGTCGACGGGGGCGACGGCGGAACGCGCACCGGGGCCGATCGGTGGGCCGGCAGCCTGGCGCGGCGCCGATATGGCGGGCCGCAAAGGTGAATGGCTCTATACGTTGTCGGATGCGGAAGTCACGGAACTTGATGACGCGATGCGCCGCACGCGTGACCGGGAGATCATCGATGTTGGCCGGGACGATTACGCGTTGCCGACGCTGGGCGCCATCTTCGACGATATGCGTCGCGAGTTGCTGCACGGGCGCGGCTTCGTGGTGCTGCGCGGCATTCCCGTGGGCAGTTACGACATCGAAGAGTCGATACTAACCTACTGGGGGATCGGTAAGTATTTCGGCAATGCACGCTCGCAGAATGGTAAGGGCCATGTGCTGGGCCATGTCTGCGATCTTGGCGCGCGCTACGACGCCTTCAAGAACCCCGGCAAAGCGCGCATATACCAGACCAAGGTGCGGCAACTGTTCCACACCGACGGTGTCGATATCGTCTCGTTGATGTGCCTGCAAAAGGCCAAGGCGGGTGGCGAAAGCAGCATCAGCAGCTCCGTCTATGTCCATGACGAGATGTACCGGCGCGACCAGGATCTTTGGGCGGCGATGTATGAACCGTTCTGGCGTGACCGTCGCGGTGAGGTGCCGGCGGGCAAGAAACCCTACTATCCCTCCGCCATGTTCCACTATTACGAGGGACGGCTGTCGACGACCTATTCGCGTGACTACGCGGAATCCTGTGACCGTTTCCCGGAACTGCCGCCGATGACCGAGCGGCAGGTCGCAGCGCTGGATCTGTTTGACGACATCACCGAGCACGCAGACACGCGGCTCGACATGGAGTTCGAGCCCGGTGACGTGCAGATCCTGCACAATCACCAGATTCTGCACGCCCGCAGCGATTTCGAGGATTGGCCGGAGATCGAACGCAAGCGCCACCTGCTGCGCCTCTGGCTCAGCCCGAACGATGGCCGCCCGCTCCCGGACAGTTTTCTGGAACGCTATCTCAGCATCGAGATCGGCCAGCGCGGCGGCATCAGTGTGCCGGGCATGGAACTGAACGTGCCGCTGGAGCCGGTATGACAGAGCGCCTACTGATTTGCTGATGAACCTCGGACCGCAATCTAACGCAGGCTAGGCCGCAATCGTCCCGACATCGTCCGGTACGATCAGGGATGCTGCGGTCCGCGCGACAATGTCGTCAGGCGTGAAGCCGGGTGCGACTTCTTCCAGAACGAAGCCCTGATCTGTCACCGCAATCACCGCCATCTCGGTGAACACCTTGGTGACGCAGGCCTTCGTCGTCAGCGGATAGGTCAGGTCTTCGACCAGCTTTGGTGTGCCGTCCTTGTCGGTCTGGCTCATGGTGATGAAGACGCGCTGCGCGCCGACCGCGATGTCCATCGCGCCGCCGATGCCGCCGACATGGCGGTCGGGCAGGCGCCAGTTGGCAAAATCGCCACTATCCGCAACCTGATAGGCACCGAGGATCGCCGCATCGAGCCGGCCGCCGCGGGCCACGACGAAGGAGTCCGCGTGGTGCACCAATGCCGCGCCTTCGATAAGGGTGATCGGGCCCTTACCGGCGCTCATCAGGTCGGTGTCGACATCTTCGTCCGCCGGGCGAGGCCCCATGCCGATGATGCCGTTCTCGCTATGAAACAGGATATCGCGCCCCTCGGGGATGTAGTTGACGGCCAGGGTTGGGATGCCGAGGCCGAGATTGACGAGCCAGCCATCCTCCAATTCGGCGGCGACCCGTTTGGCGATCTGCTCGCGGCTCAATCCTCTGCGCTCACTCATGCCAGGCGCCCTCCCAGGCTTCGGGTTTGTAGCGGCCGGTGACGACATAGCGGTCGACGAAGACGCCCGGCGTGATGATCTCGGCCGGTGCCAGGTCACCGAGCGCGACCTCCGCGTCGACCTCGACGATGGTGTGTTTCGCGGCCATGGCCATGACGGGGTTCATGTTCTGCGAGGCCAGGCGGTAGATCAGGTTGCCGCGCGGATCGACCTTGTGCGCCTTGATCAGCGCGACATCGCCGGGCAGGGCGGTCTCGACGATATATTCCTGGTTGCCGACCATATGGATGGGTTTGCCTTCAGCGATCTGCGTGCCGACCCCGCTGGGGGACAGGATACCGCCCAGTCCGGCGCCCGCAGCCCGCATCCGCTCCGCTAGGATACCTTGGGGCACGATTTCCAGATCAACCTTGCCGGCTTTATAGAGTTCCTTGAAGACGTCCGATTCCCGGCCCCAAGGGAAGCTCACGATGACCTTGGCGACGCAGCCTTTTTCCAGCAGGCGGGCGACCCCGAAGCGGCCTGCGCCGGAACTGTTGTTCACGACCGTTAGGTCGCGCAATCCGCGTTCGCAGACTCCATTGATAAGTTTCTCGGGAATGCCCGAAAGGCCGAAACCGCCCACCAGCACCGTATCACCATCCTTGAGGCGGTCGAGTGCCGTGTCGATGGAGTCGAACTTCTTCTGCTTCATGTCCTGCTGCATCCCCCGGTGGCCCCCGGAACGGTAGCGCACTGCCTCTGGCGCCTCAAATCCCCACGGTGGACAAGCCGGCTGCAATGTCAGAGTTTGTCGGCGCTCTTATCGAAAGGTAACCGATCCGATGAACGCTTGTCCCTGCGGCTCCGGCAAAACGCTCGACGAATGTTGCGGCCAATATTTCGAAACTCTGGCCGCGCCGACGGCACTTGTCTTGATGCGCTCGCGGTACACGGCGCATGTGCTCGGCAAGGCGCAGTATCTGCACGACACATTGTCGACGAAGCAGCGCGTCGGTTTCGACGTCGCGGAGTACGAAGCGCATCATGGCGAAATCACCTGGACTGGGCTGGAGATCCGCGGCACCTCCGGCGGCGGCGAAGAGGACGAGGCGGGGACGGTAGAGTTCGTCGCCCGCTGCAAGGACAAGGACGGTCCCGGCATGCAGCATGAGCTTTCTTCTTTCATCCGGGAGGAGGGCCGTTGGGTCTATGAGGACGCGGTCCCGAACCCGAAACCGGCGACCCGCACGGTGCAGAAGGTCGGCCGCAACGAACCGTGCCCCTGCGGCTCCGGAAAGAAATACAAAAAATGCTGCGGCAGGGCGGCTTAGGAGGGGGAAGGTATGGCAACCGAAGCCTGGACAGGAACGTACGAGGAGCTGCCCCTTGGCGCGTCGGAAACCAGTTCGCAATTGATCGACGGCGGCGCGATCGACAAATTCGCTGACGCGATTCAGAGCTTCAATCCGATCCATATGGATGGCGAATGGGCGCGCGAGAACACGCCGTATCCTGATCGGATCGCGCATGGCGTGATGACCACGGCGCTGATGTCGAAACCGCTGGTGCAGTTCTGCGAGCGTTACAAGATCCGCACCGCGTTGTTGTCCTCGTCCTCAAAATATATTCGCGCCGTCGTCGCCGGCGACACGGTGACGACGGAAATCCGCTTGGCGGAGAAGACGGATCAGAAAAAGCGCATCCGCTTCGAGGTCGAGTCGAAGAACCAGAAGGGCGAGGTCGTGATGGTCGGCGAATTGCTGGAGCAGTGCCTCTAAAGCGGTGTGTCGGCTTTGGCCGAAAGCGGCCCCTAATTCGTGCGATGGAACGGTCTATCGCCGGCGACCGTCACCCGGTGCCCGTAGCGTTCGTCCGGCCAGTAGTCCCACATCGCGAGATGCTGGGTGCAGCGATTGTCCCAAAAGGCGATCGAGTTTTCCCGCCACTGATAGCGGACCTGAAATTCCGGCCGTTTCATATGCTGGAATAGGAAGGTCAGCAGCGCGTCGCTCTCCTCTCGTTCCATGTCCAGAATGGTCGAGGTAAACGTCTCGTTGACATAGAGTGCCTGACGGCCGGAGACGGGGTGGGTACGAACGACCGGGTGTATGGCTGTCGGGAAAGACATGTCGTCGTCGGTTACGCCCTTGTCGGAATAGCGATCGCGAAAGGCGTGTTCCGACTCGTGCAGGGCCTGGCAATCGCAAAGAAACGCTTTCATCTTTTCCGACAAGGCGTCGTAGGCGGCGTACATATTGGCGAACAGGGTATCGCCACCCGAGCTGGGGGTGCGATGAATTTGCAGCATCGTGCCGAGCGGCGGTTCCTCGTCGCAGGATACATCGGTATGCCAATCGGCGCCGTTGTTCACGAAAGACTCGCCGTGCGTGTGAATGACGAAGAGTTCCGGATGGTCCTCGTTCTTCGCCGCTGCCGGATGCACGTGAAGCGGGCCGAACCGCTTGGCGAAGGAAATTTGCTGTTCCGGCGTCAGTTCCGGCTGATCCCGGAAGAACAGGACATTGTGGTTGGCGAGTGCCCGGCCGAGATCATCGATCTGCGCCGCGGAGACGGGCTTGGTCAGGTCTACTCCTTCCACTTCGACGCCGATGACTCGGGTGACCGGCGTCACGCGGATCGTGTCATATACGGTGTCCTGGCGCGCATTCGACAGGGTTTGCGCCCGGTCCAGTTTGCCTTCATGCAACGGTCGCATTTCCATGACGTCACCTCTCCCAAAAACGACATCGCCCCGCTGTCCAGGGACAACGGGGCGATGCTAGCCAATTTTCGTGGAGTGGAGAAGCGTCTCCGGCCGCCGGCCCCGGCTAGGCGGCGCGGATCGATTCCAGGAAGTTGTCGACTTGCTGCCGCAGGGCCTTCCCTTGTTGGGAGAGCGTGTCCGCGGCATCCAGAACTTGGCTGGCAGCCTGTCCGGTTTCACCGGCAGCCTCGTTCACCTGTGCGATGTTGCCCGTGATTTCATTCGTTCCCGCCGTTGCCTGTTGAACGATCGATGCAATCTCCCGCGTTGCCGAGCCTTGTTCGTCGACTGCGTTGGAGATTTCCGTGGATGTCTCGCTGATTCGGCCAATGACGTCGGATATCCGGCCTATCACCGATATGGCATCATCGGTTTCGCCTTGAATTTGCGAAATTTGGGAACTTATTTCTTCGGTCGCTTTTGCCGTCTGCGTTGCGAGGGATTTGACCTCCTTGGCGACCACGGCAAACCCACGGCCTGCATCGCCGGCACGGGCGGAATCGATCGTTGCGTTAAGCTCCAGAAGGTTGGTCTGCGCGGCGATATCGGTGATCAGATCGATGACCTCACCGATTTTGTTGACCGTTTCGGCGAGTTTCTTGATTTTGTTATTGGTCGCGCTGGCTTCCGCAACCGCGACTTCGGCAATTTTCGACGATTTACCGACATGTTTTCCGACCGTGCCGACGGATGACGAAAGCTGTTCGGTCGCGGACGCAACCGTTTGCATGTTCGTTGATGTTTCGTCAGTCGTGGCCGCGACGGCGGCGGACCGCTGGTTCGTTTGATTGGCGGCGTCCGACATAGACGTTGCGAGCTCATTCAGGTGTCCGGTCGAACCGGTCAAAGACTCGACGACCGTCAGGACATTCTTCTCGAACGAGTCGGCCATCGCGAGGACTTCGCGCTTGCGCTACGCGGCTGCCGCCTCGTCCTGTTTCTGTTTTTCGTCGCGCGCTCTTTTTTGTTCCTGGCGCAGGTCTTCCGCTTGGCTCAGGTTGTCCTTGAAGAAGATGATCGCCTTGGTCATCGCGCCGATCTCGTCCCGCCGGCGGGTCGGTTTGATTTCGATCTCCATATCGCCGTCCGGAATGACAGGCAACACAGTTCGCCTTGTTGTTGAACAAGTCGAAGCCATGTTTTGCGGTATCCGAAATCGCGTTTTCATCGCTGGCGACCCAGCGCTCAAACGGCGCGACGCCGCTGACAACCGTCCGCTCGAAGGTGGCAATCGCTTTGGCGATGTTTTCCACCGTAACCCCTTCGCCCGGGAAGCTGACATTGAACAGCGTGCCGTACTCCGGGATCGACTTCAGTTCAGAGACGATGCTTTCCATGTTCTGGTTCATTTCGATCGGCGCCGACATCGGGCCGAGCTCTTGCTCTTCTAGCGTTTCGAACCGTCCGTCCCACATGAGCTGTTCCGACCAGGCCAGATTCAGAATCGTCGGCGTGCGGCGGCCCAAACGCGTCATCGTGAGGCCGATTCATTTCGGCAAACCGTCACCCCAAGAGAAGCTTGGGTTGTGGCAGGTTGCACAAGAAATGTAGTTGGCGCCGGAAAGGCGGTGGTCGAAGAAGAGCTTCCGGCCTAGTTCCGCTTTCTCTGCGGAATAGGGGTTCTCTTCGGGGAATGGAATAGCCGTCGGCCGGATATATTCCTTTTTCCATTCTTCTCGTGACTTCGCCTCCGCTAGCGCCGTCGTCGCGGTCGCCAGAATGGAGACTCCGGTAATCGCAACGAAAGCCGTTGCTGCGAATTTTCCGAGCATTGTGTTTCCCTATCAGCCAAAATCACAGCGCGCAGAGAAACAACGCAGACACTTAAGCGACCGTTAAAATCGGCCCCGATTGCTCAAATTTGTACGTACAAAATTACTAACACGGAAGTTTAACGATCCGCGTTCGCATCATAAGGGCCGAATTCCGCGGGATATGGCGGTGCCAAAGCGATTTGGCTCACTCGTAACAATTTGGTGAGCGGCGGGGCCTATATACTGAGGTCTAACAGATTGTAGTCCTTCATACTGGCCTTTGCGGCGCTGTCCCAGACCGGCCATTCTCCGGATTCCACGAAGGGCTGATAGGGAAAGGGAACTTCCTCCGGAAACCGCTGGCGCCGTGCGTCGATTGCGTAACCGATAACGCGAGAACGATCGCGAATTCGGGCATCGTCGTAGACACCGGGCGCATTGTGAATGCCACCACCAGAGACGCCGAGCACCGATCTACGGCGATGGCACCCGAAATTAAGGGTCACGCGCCAGTCCGAACTGGTGTTCGCAAAAGACCCGTGCAGGCACTGCCGGTTGGTTATCGCGAGGTCACCTGGGCCGCATATGAAGGGTACGGCGTCCGGTAGCCGTTCGCTTCCCGCTTCCGCGACCCTTTGTTTGATATCGATCTTGCCGAGTTTGTGCGATCCGGGAACGACCCATAGCCCGTTCGCAGGCGTGCAGCCATAAAGCTGCGCCATGAAATTGAACCCGTGGCTGCACTCATCCCAGTCCGGGCTGTCCCAATGGGTAACGCCATCCTGATGCCAGGCTACCGAAGCCCCGCGGCCGGGTTCCTTGATGAAAATCGCGTCGGAGAAGGGGGTGAAGTCGGGGCCATTGACCGCCGCGGCGATTGCCAGCAGATTCGGGTGTCCGGAGACGCGCAAGCAGGCTTCGGAGAACTGCAATGCGCCTAAGATCAAATAGACGATGTCCTTCGGCGCATCGGCCGCCGGTGTCGGCTCAATCATCTTTACCGGATGACGGCCATTTGCGAGATCTGTCCCGCCAAACGGGTCGGCCAACGGCTTTGACCAGAACAGGGTGGGCGCTTCACAGTCCGCGCCTAATGCGGGCCGGCCTTTCGTATCGACCAGAGATCCCTTTTCGGCAGGGAGACGGTCGAGAATATCGTGCAGGTCAGCTTCGATGTCTTGCAGCTCGTCAGAGTCAATGACGCCTTCGAATATGTAGAAGCCACACCGCCAATAGGCTTCGAGGATTTCTGGATGAATCTGACCTTCATAGGTGTATCGAACGGGGCCGCGGTTGCCGAGGGCGAAAGCCCGTTCCTCACCGTCCCGCAAATAGGCCTGCATGGCAGCCTCTTCGGTGCCGTAATCCGTTCCTGTCGCAGCAATCGCGCTCATCGGCTGTCTCCTCGATCACGATGCTAGCGCAGCAGGTTTCGCCTGCCTAGCGCGCACGGCTTTTCGGCCAACATTCACGTAAAGCGGTCAGAAACGCCGAGGCCGCGGGGGCGATGGCCCTATCGCGACGTGTGATGATGCCCAGTCGCTGTACGGCGCCGGAGGCACGAAGGGGGCGCGTTTCGGTATCGGCAGGGTAGGGGCCGGCAAAGTAGGTTTCCGGAACGATTGCGACCCCTAACCCTTGCGCGACCAGACGAAACGCCGTTGTGAACTGTCCGACGGTAAAATGCGAGTCGAGGGTGACGCCGGCCGCCGCGCCGGCGGCATCCAATGCCCGGCGGGCAGCAGCCTCCGTCGGCATGGATATCAGGCGTTCGCCCGCCAAGTCGTTCAACGTCAGTGTTCTTTGGGATAGATAGGGGTGGCCAGCCGGCAGAACCACGCGGAATCCGTTTTCGCCAAGCGATTCCGCTTCGAGCGGGCCGCCAATGTCCGTCGTGTCGCCCAGCCCGAAATCTGCGGAGCCGCTGCGCACTTCCTCCAGCACGTTCGTTTGGACGCTCTCGCGCAGGTCGATGGCGATTCTGGGATAACGCTCCGCGAAACGGGCAAGCGCGGTCGGCAGTACACCATGGGCGATGGTCATGAGGCTCGCGATGACAACGCGTCCCCGCTCGACATCTGCCAGTTCACGCAAATTACGGAGACCGAGGCCGAGATCGCTCAGCAATCGCTCGGCGAGGGGCATGAATTCGCTTCCCGCCACGGTCAAGGATACCCGCCGCGTGGTCCGATTAAATATTTCTGTACCAAGAATATCTTCGGCGCGGCGGACAGTCCGGGTCAACGTCGGTTGTGTAACGCCAAGGTCTGCAGCCGCGGCAGCGAAATTGCGATAGCGGGCGACCGCCAACAGGGCGCGCAGGTGTCTCGTGCTCAAATCGACATCGGGACTGACATTGTCCAATGATACCGGATCCATGCTCGGATTTTCCGGTTATTACATTTATGGTATTAAATAATCGTATTCGAAAATAATTGCATCAATTTAAATTGCGTTGGATATTCCGATGGTCGCACGCGATGCGAAGTGGAAATTTCCTTTGCCGGAAGTTCGGCAGTAACATCTGGAACCTGCACTTTTGGAGGCTGGGACGATGACGCTCATTTCGAAACGTTACGAGGTGGAGGACGTCCTCGCCGCGCAGGAATTCTACCACAGTCGCCAGTGGACGGACGGGCTTCCCGTGGTGCCGCCGACGCCGGAAGCAGTGCAGGCGTGCCTGGACTGGGTGATGATGCCGGCCGACCATCTGATCGGGATTGAGCCGGTCCGTGAGCGCGCCATTACTGCGGAGAAACTTGCCGTAAACGCCATCATGGCCGGTTGCTTGCCAATGCATTTTCCGGTTGTTGTGGCGGCGGTTACGGCCATGTTGGAAGAGCCGTTTTTGGTGCATGGGGCGACAGCCAGTACGGGCGGCTGTGCCGTTATGGTCGTCATAAATGGACCAATCCGACACGAACTTGGCTTGGACGGCACATTCAACGCGCTGGGATCCAGCGATCGCGGTACAACCGTGATCGGTCGCGCGATCCGGCTTATCCTAGGCAATCTGCTCGATGTCCGGCCGGGTCAGATTGACCGATCGACTCTCGGTCACCCCGGCAAGCTCAGCTACTGCATCGCCGAAGATGAGGAGAACGCCCCCTGGCCATCGCTCGCCGAGGACCGGGGCATTCCAAAGGAGGCGTCCGCTGTCACCGTTATGGCTGCCCTTGCCCCCCGGCAATTCATGAATGAGTGGACGACCGAGCCGAAGGAAATCCTCGATACCTATTGTGCAGAGATAAAGGCGAACTTGCGCCATTACTCGATCTACCCCGGAAACTACGCGATCGTCGTGCCACCGCAGTTGCGGACGCATTTCCAGAATGCGGGCTGGTCGCGCCGGGATATCCAGGAATACGTCTTCGAAAATGCGCGCATTTATCGCCGAGAATGGGCTGACGTCGGTAAAGCAAACGTCGTCGGCAAGCGCGGCGATCAAGAGTATCCGGCGTTACCGGATCCCGAACATTTGCTGATCATCGCGGCCGGTGGACCGGCGGGCGGTTTCGGCGCGGTTATAGCCCCTTGGCTGGGGCACAAGAGCAGGGCGGTGACGATTGCGATCGGCGCTTGTCTCGATTGCGAGCCGCCGGCGAATTGAGTTTGTAGATAGAAAGGAGAGGTCCCTAGGATGGAAATACTCGATCCTACACATGAGGCGGATGCTGGCGGTTTTGCCTTGGCGGCACGCCTCTCAGCACTGCAGGGTGCCACGGTCGGCATCATCTCGAATGGGAAGAAGAATACGATTCCGTTCTTCGACGCGTTCGAGAGCGAGTTGAAAGAAACATACGGGGTTGCCGAGGTTGTCCGCCGGACAAAATCGAACTACAGCGCCCCTGCCGATGCCCATCTGGTGGAAGAAGCGCAAGGCTGGGACGCCGTCGTCGCCGGTATAGGCGATTGAGGCAGTTGCTCGTCGTGCAGTTTGCATGACGCAGTGATCGGCGAGAAGATCGGCAAACCGGCGGTCAGTATCATGACCACCAAATTCGTGAGTGCCGCCGAACTCATGGCCCGCGTTTTGGGCGCGGACGGTTATCCGTTCGTGGTCATCGACCATCCCATCAGCAGTGCCTCTGGAGAGACGCTGGATGATTGGGCTCGGACGGCGGCTGGCCAGAGCGTTGATCTGTTGATTGGCGCAAACCGCTAGCCGATGCCGGAATCCACCACTGTCGGTCCGCTTGCCGGCTATAAGATCGTCGAGATCGCTGGCATCGGACCGTCGCCCCTATGCTGTTCCCTGCTGGCCGATATGGGGGCGGATATCGTTCGTATCGACCGAAAGGGGCTGACCGGTCTCGGCTTCGAATACGCCGGTGTGAAAGCGGATATCCGTCGCCGTGGACGCCCGTCGATTGCGGTTGATTTGAAGCATCCGAAGGGTGTCGAAACGGTTCTGCGTTTGATCGAGAACGCCGACGCGTTGGTTGATCCGATGCGCCCCGGCGTGATGGAGCGGCTCGGACTCGGGCCTGACGAATGCTTGGCGCGCAATCCGAGGCTGATCTACGGACGCATGACCGGATGGGGACAGGATGGACCGCTTGCCCCAGTCGCAGGCCATGACATCAACTACATTTCACTATCCGGGGTATTGCACGCCATAGGCACGCGCGAACGGCCGGTGCCGCCGCTCAACGTGATCGGCGATATGGGCGGTGGCGCCATGTTCCTGGTCATGGGGCTGCTCGCCGGCATGCTGGAGGCGCGAAATTCCGGCAAGGGGCAGGTCGTCGATGTCGCGATGACGGAAGGATCGGCTTATCTGGCGATGGCCTGCTTTGGGCTCGCCTCTTCCGGTCATTGGACCGACACCAGGGAAAGTAATCCGCTGGATGGCGGCGCACCGTTCTGGCGTTGCTATGAAACCAAAGACGGGAAGCACATATCGATAGGGGCCGTCGAGGAGAAGTTCTACGCCATACTATTGGAGACACTTGAACTTGATCCTACAGACCTGCCCGGGCAACTCGATCCGGAGGGGTGGCCGGAGATCATCGAGACCCTGGACGCGAAATTCAAAGAAAAGACCCGGGACGAATGGTGCGACATCATGGAAGGCACGGATATCTGCTTTGCACCGGTCTTGAGCTTCAGCGAGGCGCCACACCATCCGCATAACCAGGCGCGAGGCAGCTTTGTCGAGGTCGAGGGAATCGTTCAGCCGGGACCTGCACCGCGTTTCAGCCGGACGCCGTCCAGGGTAAAAGGCGGACCACCGGATTTCGGTGCGCAGACGGAAACAGCCTTGGCGGCTTGGGGATTTTCCGAATCCGAGATCGATATGTTGAAATCGGAAAAGGCGATCGGGCGCGAACAATAGCGGTGCCGCGCCACGCACCTTAATTTCGTTCATATCTCCCCCATTTGGGGATATTCCGGCCGGCTTTTCGCGGTAAATTATCCTTGGTGCTGCGACGTGCGGCGGGACAGGTCGCTTACGCGATCTTAACCACGCCGTTCGAGACTGGTCGGGGGTTAAGACCGGTGTCGCAGTTGAGGCGGCGCGAATTGTCGGGGCGGCGGTATGGCGCATTCATTTTCATTCTTATCCGACCGAGAAGCGCGCCTTTTGGCGACGTCCGGGGATACAAGCTTTACCGGTGTGGATGAGGAGCTTGTAGACGCGAAGCCGCTGTTCAGCCTCTTTGCCGTCGATGATCGGGCGACGGTCATGGCGGCGCTGACGTAGGCTAACGCACAAGCGGAAATCGAACTGCCGGAGCTGCGGATCCTCAGCGGGGGCGATCAAGAAGCCGCATTCGACATAACGATCCAACCGGCAGGACCCGACAAATTCTGGATTCTGTTTGTCTTGTCGCCCAACCAGCCGGGTCCGGCGAGGCCGGCGCAAAAGGAAGACTTCCTCGACGCGGTTGCCGAGCGTCTGGGTGTGGCCGACGCGCCAGCCATGCAGATGAGCATGGTCGATTTCGAAGCGTTGCGCGATACCGAGCTGAGGGAAAAACTTGGTGATGATGCGATGCAGGATTTCCGGTCGAGCATCGTAGGTGCTTTGACGGAAGTCGCGGTCGATGGGCAGGTCTGCAGGCTGGATGCCACGAGCCACGGTGTATTGAGCCCGATCGATCAGGATCAGGACCAAATGATAGCGACGGTTGCAGAGGCGACCGAGGAATTCGGGGTTAGCGAATCCGATCTCGGGACTGCAGTTGAAAGCGTGGAACTCGATGTCGATGCCGATGCAGAGCCTGAAGATCTCCGCGGACTCTTATCTCATACAGCACATAAATTTTATCAAACTGTTCGCAAAGGGACGCCCTTTGGCACGGCCAAGATCAGCGAAGTTTCGGAGGAGATCGCCCAGGCGATACAGCTCATCGAGACCGCGCTGGAGCGTGGCGATATTTCTGTTACGTCGCGGGAAGTCCGGCGCATCACAGATGGGGGTATTTCCCTGTACCTCGCCCATGGCGCTCTGGTCGTCGGTAATGAGATCGTTCCCGCTGACCAGCTTCTGGCCATGGAGGATCACCCGGAGTTGGCCGGTCGTCATGATCGCTACATGGTCGCGATTGCGTTGGAGACCTTCGGTCAAGCCGATCCGAGTACCCCCGTAATTGTCGATTTTGCACTCCCGACCCTGGAATCCGGTTAAGCGAGCCGGATTGCCGAAGAAATGGCGGGACTGGGCTATCGGATCGGTTTCCGGCCGCATGGGCTCGACATGGCGTCCAGCCGCTCGAAAGGCGCGCGGCAGGTTTATCAGCTGTTAAAGGAAGGGGTGCCGGTCTGGCTGATGAATTTCGCCACTGCGATTTCCAAGACCCGCCGGCTGCGCGGCGCCTATGTCAAAGTATCGGCGACCTTTTTGCGCGATCTGAGCTTCCAGCCTGAGCGCAACAAGCTGATTTCCCGTTTTCTGAAGATTTGGCACGACGTGGAAGTGAGCCTTATCGTTTCTGCACTCGATCTTCGCCACGAAGCCTGAATTGACTTACCGTATCGCGAATGTCATGGAGGCCCAAAGACTTTCCCAATCCGCCTTCCTATCGGGTGCGGGATCGAACATGTGGACCGTGTTGAGCAGATAGGCGCCGCGCGACGGCAACGATATCGCGGCGCGGCCCTCAGCGTCTGTCACGGTCTGGGTCGGATTCTTCGGGTCCGCTGCGCTGAAGGTCGTGATCGTCATGCCGGCACTCGGTTTTCCGTTCAATAACAGGCGCACAGGCAAGTTTGCACCGGGTGACAGCATATAGGGATTTTGTTCCGCGACCAGTTCGAAGGGGAGGCCCAGGGCTCGATCGGTCCCGGTCGCATCGCCGACGCCAAGCAGCAGCTTGGTATTTCGGGCGTAGCTCTCGACTATTCCCGTTGCCGGTTTTCCCAACGTGCCGTGCTGCCGCGCCAACGCTTCATAGCCGATTTTTTGGGCATACTTGTCAAAATCGGCGCGTGTTTCGAAGGTATGCGGTTCGTGTGCGCCAAAATAGCCAAAGACCTTGAGGCCGGGTTTGTCGAACTTGATCCGTACAGCCGGCAGGTCGCCTTCGAACCCACGGACCTTTCGTTCCCGGCCTTGGTCGAGAACGATATAGCGGGGGTGCCATTCCGTGACAAAGGGTAGTTCGTCGCCTTTGAAATGCTGACCGTAAGTGTGGCGGATTGCGATCCTAGTATCCGTCGACGGCGTGTAGCTGCTGGGTGCAAGCCAGAACTCATGCGCGTGCGCGTTGCTGGCGCAGATTGCGGCAAAAAGCAGCAAGACCGGGATCGTAGCTTTACGGAGACGGAGCATAGGGATACACACAACAGTGATGTCGTTCTCGGCGGCACGTTATTCCCGAAGCGTCGAAGGGTAAACAGATTCATGGTCATGAGATTGATCGCGCTTCTGATGTTGGCCGTCGCGCTTCTCGGCCAGCCGCATGGCGCTTTGGCCCATAAGATCTTTCCGGCCACGGCGACTGTAACCTTCGATGGCGACAACCGATACCGGATCGATATCAAGACCAATGTGGAAGCCCTGATCGCCGGTATCGGGTCGGCGCACGAAGACACCGATCAATCGCCGCAAGCTGAACGGTACAAGGCGCTGCGTGCGTTGAGTGCCGAGGATCTGAGGGCGGAATTTGACGGGTTTTCCGAGCGCTGGCTCGATGGTGTCGCCGTGCGATTCGATGGCAATCGCGTGTCGCCGCGCATTGTGGAACTGATCGTGCCGGAGACGGGCGATGTCGGCCGTGCACGTATCTCGACGATACGCATCGGCGGGCAGGTTCCCGACGGGGCGGAAAGTTTCGGTTGGGCCTACGACAAATCATATGGCTCGAGCGTGTTGCGGCTGGTTCATGCGGCAAAGGACGAGATGACGACGGCCTGGCTTAAGGACGGCGCGGCAAGCGATCCGATACCGCTCGCCGGTATGGTGCCGCGGACCGTCTTCGAAACGGCGGTGGATTACACGGTTCTCGGCTTCACGCATATCCTGCCCTTTGGTCTCGATCACATCCTCTTCGTGTTGGGGCTATATCTGCTCAGCACGCGCGTGAAACCGTTGCTGGTTCAGGTAACCGCTTTCACCGTGGCCCATACGGTGACCCTGGCGCTCGGGCTATACGGGGTTGTGACGATTTCGCCTGACATCGTCGAACCGCTGATCGCGCTGTCGATCGTTTATGTCGCGGTTGAGAATATTTTGACGCCCAGATTGACCGTGTGGCGGCCCTTTATCGTGTTCGCTTTCGGTCTGCTGCACGGGCTCGGGTTCGCCGGCGTCCTGCAGGAAATCGGGCTGCCGCGCGACGATTTCGTGACAGGGTTGATCGCCTTCAATGTCGGTGTGGAGTTCGGCCAGCTCGCGACGATCGCGATCGCCTGGTTCCTGACGGGGCTATGGTTTCGTGAACGAAGCTGGTATCGCACTGGGATCGTCTATCCCGGTTCCGCGGGGATCGCGCTGATCGGTGCCTACTGGACGGTGGAAAGGGTTTTCTTCGCATAAAACATGTCGCTTACTCCGCATGCTTGACGCTGTCGAGATAGGCGATCCAATGGTCTGGTAGGGCGTGGGCTCGGGCGCCGTCGCGCAACAGCGTTATGTAGCGTAAGGATGGGTTCCCATCTTTCGGATTGCCTTCCGCAACATATGAGATTGCCAGCACGGTTCGGCCGTCGGCATCTTCGACCGGCAGTTCGACAGGTTGATAACGCGGGCCGGGCACACCCTCGGTGACGTTGAGGCGGACCAATTCGCGCAAGGTAATGCGGTATAGAACGCCCCAGACTTCGCTTTCCGGGTCGGCTTGAATATTGGCGGGGGCAGCTCGCCCTCGTGGAAAGCCGTCGAGATTGAAGCGCAACCGGTAGCCGGGCAGCCGGCCAACCCGCCGCTCGGTTGGTCGCATTCGGCGCCGTTCGATAAACGCGCTGTCATGCATGTTGGCGCCATAGGCGAAATACCAGACCACGTCTTCCGGCCGGCCATCGAGGCGCAGGCCCCAGCTGCGATACCAGAGCTGGGCCAGCGGCCAGGCGCGGGTTGCGATCGAGACCCAGAGGCGCCGTGCTCTTCTGGGCGCACGAATGCGGTTTCGTTGCGACGGGTTGTACATCATCCGTGGATATCCGATTGGAGCGAATGATTAAAGACCGGACATTTTCATTTCCACGAAGAGCCTCTATTTTCGTGGCCGCGTTTAGACCGTTTCAGGAGTTTTCGATGAATAACCAAATGTGCGAGATGTTCGGGATCGACGTTCCGATTTTCGCCTTTTCCCATTGCCGCGACGTCGTGGTCGAGGTGTCAAAGGCAGGCGGTATGGGGGTGCTGGGCATGGCCCGCATGAGCCCGGATCAGGTCGAAGCGGATTTGAAATGGATCGACGATCATATCGAGGGTAAGCCCTACGGCATCGACGTGCTGATGCCGCAGAAAATCGACGATGTCAGCGAGATGAAGTACGACCCGGACGAGCTGCTGCCCAAGGAACATGTCCAGTTTGTCCGCGACATGCTCGACAAGGCGGGTATTCCGGAACTGCCGGCGGACGAAGCGGCCGAACTGAAGCGTGAGATCGTCAAGGGTATGAACTTCACGCCGCGCGAAAGCCTTGAGATGATCAAGGCCTGCATGAAACACCCGATCAAGCTGATCGTGAATGCTCTAGGGTCGCCGCCGAAGAGCCTGGTCGAGGAAGCGCACGCCAAGGGCATCAAGGTGGGTGCGCTGGCCGGCAAGCCGCGGCACGCCATCAAGCACCGGGACGTGGGGTGCGATTTCGTCGTCGCCGTCGGAACCGAGGCCGGTGGTCACACGGGCGATCTATCCTCCATGGTGTTGTGGCCCAGCATCGTCGATGCGGTGGCGCCGATGCCGGTCCTGGGGGCGGGCGGCGTGGGCCGCGGCCGACAAATGGCCGCCGCGCTGGTCCTGGGATGCGAGGGCATCTGGGCGGGATCCTTGTGGCTTAAGACGGCGCAGAGCGAAGTCACGCCCGAGATCAAATCGAAGATGTTCGAGGCCGAGCACAGCGATTCCATACTGACGACGACAGTGACCGGTAAACCGTGCCGCACCTTGAACAACGCCTTCTCGCGCGCCTATGACGCGCCCGACGCACCGAAAACCCTGCCAGCGCCGGCGCAGAATTACCTGTGGTGGCAGGAGGGCCGCACACGGGTGGAACGGGTGCGCGCCAAGGATTTCCTCACCTACCCCGTAGGCCAGGTGGTCGGCGACATGCAAGAGGAGATCTCCGTTAAGGAGACGGTCTACGATCTGCTGAACGAAATGCTCGAGGCCAAGGAGCGGTTCGACGCGATGATCGGTTAGCCCTTTTTGGCGGCGCGCCCCTTTTCCGAGCGCGGTCCCATCGGCTCCGGCTGAAAGGGGCCGTCGCGCATCTGCAGATAGGCGCGCACGCCGTCGGTGCGTTGCTTCTCGAACAGCTCTTCCCGGTATTCCGTGTGCGAGGAATGGGCTATGGCGCCCAACGTTCCTTCCAGTATCAGGGCGGCGTTGACGCCGGAAGCCTGGATACCCTGCATCGCGATCGCCTTGTTGAGGCGCACCGCCGGCTCCGGTACCAGCGCGATGCGGGCCGCCAATTCGCGCGCCTTCTCCATCAACTGGTCGTGCGGCACGATCTCGTTGATCATGCCGATCCGGTAGGCTTCTTCGGCATCGAAATGATCGCCGGTGAGCGCCCATCGGTTGGCGTTCTTCCAGCCGCATAAAGCGGTGAACAGATAGGTCGTGTTGGAGACGTGTCGGACCTCCGGCTGCGCGAACACTGCCTTGTCGGAGGCGATGGTGATGTCGGCGGCAAGCTGGTACCAGAAGCCGCCGCCCATCGCCCAGCCATTGACCGCGGCGATGATCGGCTTGCCGAGCTTCCACATATGGCCCCACTTGTCGACATTCTTGGCGTCGCCACGCTGCCAGGCTTCGAGATATTCGGCGATGGTGAGGCCGGTGGGGTCCGTTTTCTTGCGACCGCTGTCGCCGGCACCCTGATCGTAGCCGGCACTGAAGGCCGCGCCGGCGCCAGTCATGATGATGACCCGGACATCCTTGTCCGCATCGGCATCGTCGAAGGCGCGGTGCAAATCGGCCTCCATCTTCGGCGTTAGTGCATTCATCGCCTCCGGCCGGTTCAGAGTGATCGTTGCGATGCCCTCGTCGACCTCATAGAGCAGGCCCTCATAAGTCATGTCGTGTCCTTTCAGATTTTGAGATTGTTGAAGAAGGCACCGCGCGATTTGCCGCCGGCGAGGATGAAGGACATGTCGGCGCCGCCCAGGAAGAACCGCATACCCCGGGCGACGAAGTCCGGCAGGATCGCCTCGTCATAGACACCGCCGAGACCGGCGATCTTGCCGGCGCCCTTCGCGGCGGCGATGACCTTGTCGATGGAGGCGAGGAAATCGGGGTTGGTGGACTGGCCTGGGATGCCCATGGTCGTGGACAGGTCGGAGCCGCCGACCAACAGCACGTCGACACCGTCGACCGCGGCAATCTCACCGGCATTCTCTACCGCTTCCGGCGTTTCGATCATCATCACGACGAGGGTTTCCTCGTTACCGCCCTCTGTCGCTTCCTTCGGCGGAACAGCCTCATATTCAAGTTGTGGACCGCCATAGGTCATCGAGCGCACGCCCAGCGGTGGGAAGCGGCAGGCCGAATTGAAGGCGCGGGCTTCCTCGGCGTTCTGAACATGCGGGAAGATGATGCCTTGTGCGCCGGCATCGAGAATGCGGGCGGCCCGGTTGGTGTCACCTTCCGGTACCCGTACGATCGGCGTGATACCGACGGGCAGGGAGGCTGCGCAGATCTGCCCCGCCGTATCGAGATCCATGGTCGAATGTTCGAGATCGATAAAGAGCCAATGGAAGCCGCAGGCCTTGGCGATCTGTGGCGCCTCGACCGTGCGCAGTCTGCTGAGATTGAAGCTGGCAGCGAGTTTGCCTTCCTGCAGGCGCCGTTTGACGGCATTTGCGACGACGGCCATGGCTGAATTTCCCCTACGTTGGCTGGATCGTTGTTGCCGGTCATTCTGCGCGTATGTCCCGCACGTTTCAAACCAAGATCGAGAATTTCGTTGGCCCGGGGTTGCGGGAAGCGGTGCCGGCGGCAATCATTCGCGCAATCCGTCCCGTCATCGAAGGAGCCTCACATGGCCGACAAGAAGATCGAATTCGGCACGACCCTGCGGTCGGTTTACAACATCGCGAAGCTTGCCAAGCAGATCGAAGACCTGGGCTACGATTTCCTCGGCTGCGGTGAGCATGTTAGCTTTCATGGCGAGACGGCGAACGGGCTGGTTTCCCTGTCGGTGGCGGCAGGGGCCACCGAGCGCATCAGGTTGATGAGCGCGATTACCCTGGTGCCGCTCTATCCGGCCGCCTTGCTTGCGAAGATGGGCGCGGCGCTGGATGTGGCATCGAATGGGCGCTTTACGCTGGGGGTCGGTGTTGGTGGCGAGTTTCCGAACGAGTTCGAGGCCTGCGGCGTGCCGGTAAACCAACGCGGCTCGCGAACCGACGACGCGCTGGAGGTCATCACCCGGACATGGACCGAGACAGATGTGACCTATGAGGGACGCTATACGACACTCAAGAATTTCAGTCTGAAGCCACTGCCGATCCAGAAGCCGCGGCCGCCGATCTGGGTGTCCGGGCGCACCGATGCGGCGATGAAACGAGCGGCGAAATATGGCGATGGCTGGCTGCCCTACATGTACACGCCGGAGCACCTCGCCAACAGCATCGAGAAAATCAAGGCGTTCGGTGAGGAGGTCGGCACCGATTTGTCGGACTTTACCTTCGCGCTATACATCTTCTCCGCCGTGCATGAGGACAATGATACGGCGGTGAAATACGCAGCCGACCGGCTCAGCAAGCAATACGCGCAGGATTTCAGCCAGCTCGTGCACAAATACGCGCTCGCCGGCGATCCGGACAAATGCAAAGCGCGGCTCCAGGAATACATCGATGCCGGGGCCAGCGCGGTCTTCGTCTCATCCGCCTGCCCGGATGATTACATCGACACCAATCTGGAGATGCTCGCCAAGACGGTCATCCCCGCCTTCCGCTGATCGGAGCGAACTCTCATGAAACTCGGCATGACCACGGGGAGCGGCAATCGCCAGGTTGCCCTCGATATGAAGATGATCCTGGAAGCGGAGCGGCTCGGCTACGACATCGTCCGCACATCGGAATCCTATGGCAGCGATGCGGTCAGTACTGCCGCCTTCATCCTGGCGCAGACCGAGAGGATTCATGTCGGCACCGGGATCATGCAGTTCGGCGCCCGCACGCCTGCGATGACGGCAATGACCGCGATCAGCCTGGATCACCTGTCGGGCGGCCGCTTTCGGCTCGGGCTCGGCCTGTCGGGACCGCAGGTCATCGAGGGGTGGCATGGGCAGCGCTTCGGCAAACCGCTCGGCATGACGCGGGAATATGTTGCGATTGTGCGCGACATCTTCAAGCGCGAATGCCCGATGGAGCATCACGGGACCTATTTCGATATCCCGTACGCCGGCGACGATGCGACCGGTCTCGGCAAGCCGCTGAAATCGATTACCCATGCCCGGGCGGACATGCCAATCTATCTCGCGGCGATGGGGCCGAGGATGCTCAGCTTGAGCGCAGAAGTTTCCGACGGCGTCGTGCCGGGCATGTTTTCACCGGAGAAATGGCCATCGCTCGAGAAGCCACTTCTGGATGGGTTTGCGAAGGCTGGCGGCGGCAAAGGGTTCGACAGCTTCGATCTGGCGCCCGCTGTCCCGGTTTCGTTCGGCAACGATGCGCAGGAATGTCGCGACAAGCTGAAGCCCTATTATGCCCACTATATCGGCGGCATGGGGGCGCGTGAGGTGAACTTCCACAACGCCAATGTCCGGCGGCTTGGCTTCGATGGCATGGCCGACCGCATTCAGACATTGTTCCTGGACGGCAAGCGTGACGAAGCGGTTGCTGCGGTCGATGATGATTTCATCGACGAGGTGGCACTCTGCGGTTCGAAGGACCGCATCAGAGAGCGGCTGACCCGCTACACCGCGCTCCCGATCCGGACCTTCCAGGTCCGTTTCCCGACGATGGATACCATCCGGCTGATGGCGGAACTGCTGGGGTAGGGGAGTCGGCGGACGCTTCAACGCCCCTTCTTGCCATTCTCGGGCTTGTCACGAGAATCCAGGCTGACGCCGCGTGGCCTTTGAAATATGAACGTCTCGCGGTCGGACCCTGGGTACTTGGGACAAGCCCGAGTAGGACGGTAGATTTGAAAAAAGCGGCTTAATCGCCTTCCGGGCGCTCGAAGATCATACAGCTCGTCGTAGCGTGGGCGAGCAGTTTGCCATTCTCGTCGGTGATCTTGCCTTCCGCATAGCCGGCACGGCGGCCGCTGCGCAGCACCGTGCCGACCGCTGTGATGGTCCCGCTGTCGGGAACCACCGGCCGCATGAAGGTGATCTTGAATTCGAGGGTCGTGGAGCCGAGTCCTTGATCGAGTGTCGTGGCCACGGCGAGACCCATGCAGGCGTCGAGCAAGGTGGCGGAATAGCCGCCATGCACCGTGCCCTGAGGGTTGAGATACGCGCCGGTCGGTGCCGCGGTGATCACGACCCGGCCGACCTCTGCCTCGACGACATCGTAATCGAGCACTTCCGCCATCGTATTGAGGGGTTGCGAGCCGTCTGCGAGCCCTTTCACGAACGCGAGTCCGCTCATCTTGTTCTGTTCAGAACTCGGCACCGTGCCGTAGCGTTTGGCCGCCATCAACTGTTCCCTCCACCCAGACCGGCGAATTGTGGTGGCCTACCATTCTGATAGGCGTCGACGCCTTCCTTGTAGTCGTCGCTCAACATGTGCTCGCCGATCAAGTCTTTCGATGCTTCGACCGATTTACCGACATCATGTTGCATCAGCTCCGCATAGAGTTGACGTTTAGAGGTCAGCATTGCCGCAGGAGAGTTCTGTTGCGCCATATGGTTGGCGGTCTCCGCGACCCGCTTGCGAAATTCCTTAAAGGGGTAAACCGCGTTTAGGAATCCCATTTCCTTGGCTTCCTCGGCCAGGAAGATGCGCCCGGTCAGCATGATGTCGGCGGCATGTGTAACGCCGACCAGCCGCGGCAGAACCCAGGAGAGCCCGTATTCCGATGGCAGGCCGAGGCGGGGCCCTGCGGTTGTGAATTTTGATCCGATCGCGCCGTACCGCAGGTCGCAGAAGGCAGCCAAGGTTAGCGCGATTCCCGCGCAGGCACCGTTCATCGCGGCGATCACGGGTTTGCGCAGCCCCCAATGCCAGACCATGTCATGGTCGTATTCCCGCCGAACCCCGAATCCGGGCTTTTCCAGATCGTTGTCACGCACTGATTGCGCGTAATCCTCGCCAGTGTCGGAATAGTGATCGAGCGCTTTCATATCCGCGCCGACGCAGAATTGACGCCCGGTCCCGGTTACCACGATGACCCGGACGTCCGGATTTGCGTCGAGCTGCGCCATGCGCCAGCGATATTCGACATTCATCTGCATCGTCCATGAGTTGCCACGCCCGGGACGATCCAGATATACCGTGCCAACCCCATTCTCGATCGTGCATTGCGTGACCTTGCATTCCATCGTGAAAACCCTCTTTCGCTTGATTGCGAGCCGACCGTAACGAAATCGGCTCGCCGGGCAAACAAAAGGAAATACATATGTTCTATGAGCCGAAAGACGGCCACGGCCTGTCGAAGAATCCGTTCAACAGCCTTGTCGTGCCGCGGCCAATCGGCTGGATCAGTAGCACCGACAAGAATGGGGTGGTCAATCTGGCGCCCTACAGCTTTTTCAACGCGACCAGCTATAACCCGCCGACGGTGATGTTTTCCGCGGGCAAGGGCCAGGTCGAAGATGACGGGCGCAAGGATTCGCTGCGCAATATCCTCGAGACCGGCGAGTTCGTGCACAATTTCACGAATTGGGACACGCGCGAGGCGATGAATCAGAGCTCCGCGACCACATCGATGGATGTCGACGAGATGGCGATGGTTGGCCTCACGCCGATTCCGTCCAAGCTGGTCAAAGCGCCACGTGTGAAGGAGACGCCGATCCATTTCGAGTGCAAGCTCATTCAGACCGTCGATCTGCCGAACGAAAATCCGAACAACAAATACACCGTGGTCTTCGGCGAGGTGATCGGTATCCATATCGACGACGATTTCATCCTGCCGAACGGCGAAATCGACATCGCCAAGCTGCACCCGATTTCGCGCATGGGCTATCAGGATTACAGCGAAGTGACGAGCGAGACTGTCTTCACGATGGAGAGGCCGGGCTTCCGGGAGTAGGGGAGGTTGCGGCGTTTGACGGTTTGATCAAGTTTTACCCTCACCCTGGCCCTTTCCCTAGGAAGAGGGTCCCTTTTGGAGCGCCTGCTTAGCTTTCTCTCTCCTTGGGCAGAGGGCTGGGGTGAGGGGAGGAACGTTATGAGCGCAGCATCGATGGAAGGTTTCCCGCGATGACGACCCCGTCCGCCGCGCGCGGCGCGCTGCTCATTCTGCTTTCCGGCTTGGGCCTCAGCTTCGGTGGGCTGATCGTCCGGCATATCAATGTCGCGGACGACTGGCAGATCGTTTTCTACCGCTCGACCGTGGTCACCCTGATGCTGCTGTTGTTTATTGCGCTGCGCGACCGGTGCGCCGTCCTCAGGACCTTTCGCCGTTGCGGATGGCCCGGGGTTTGCGCCGGACTGTCGATCTCGGTGGCGATGGTAACGTTCATCCTGTCGGTCAACGCGACGAGCGTTGCCAACACCCTGTTCGTGCTGGCGGTCGCGCCGTTTCTGGCCGCAGTGCTGGGCTGGCTACTGCTGCGTGAACGGGTCAGGCGGGCGACCTGGGTGGCGATGGCCGTGGCGCTCGCTGGGGTCGCAATCATGGTCTGGCACGGTGTGAGCGGAGGCAGCCTGTACGGCAATCTGATGGCGTTGATCACCGCCTTAGGGTTCGCCGGCTTCACCGTAGCGCTGCGTTTCGGGCGCCAGACCGACATGATGCCAGCCGTCTGCCTGGCCGGCGTGTTCAGCGCTACCGCTGGTGCATTTGTCGTAACGCTCTCCGGTGCGGGCTTCGCCATTCCGTTGGCCGATATCGGCTACAGCGCGCTCTACGGTGCGTTGATCGCGACCGGCCTTGCCGCCTTCACCGTTGGCGGCCGCGCAGTCCCCGCCGCCGTACTGGCCTTGCTGTCGTTGACCGAAACACTTTTCGGTCCGGTCTGGGTGTTGCTGTTCCTGAACGAGGTGCCGCACGCGACGACCTTGATCGGTGGTGCTGTCCTGATGTCGGCAATTGTCTGGCAAGCGATCTCGAGCATGCGCCGCGCGTGACCGTTCCCTCTGTACCTTTGCGTGTACAGCGCTCTAATCTGTTCGCGTATCATAAACATAAGAGGCCGCCATGCTGAAACCCGAAGACAACGAACTCCTGTGCCGCGTCGGACCGGGGACGCCGATGGGAGAGCTGTTTCGGCGCTTCTGGGTGCCGGCGCTGATCCCGTCGGAGATCGCGGAGCCGGACTGCGACCCGGTCAAGCTGCGGCTGTTGGGCGAGGACCTTGTTGCGTTTCGCGACACGAACGGACGCATCGGGGTTTTGGAGGAGCGCTGCCCCCATCGCCGCGCTTCGCTCTTTTTCGGGCGAAACGAGCAATGCGGGATCCGCTGCGTCTATCACGGCTGGAAATTTGATGTGGACGGCAATTGCACCGAAATGCCAAATGAACGGCCGGAAACCGACTTCAAACACAAGGTGCGGATCAAGAGCTACGCGGCGGCGGAGTGGGGCGGCTATATCTGGGTGTATATGGGACCGGCCGAGCTCAAGCCGCCTCTGCCGGAATTCGAATGGGCGACGTTGCCGCCCGCGCATCGCTGGCAGCGTAAATGGCACTATTCTGCAAACTGGATGCAGGGTTTGGAGGGTGAGCTCGATACCTGTCATACGACCTTCCTGCATGGCGGAATCGATCCGGCGACGCTGTCGCCCGGACTCACTGAGTCGACTTCGAATTGGGCCAAGGACGGCATGCCGGAGCTCAATGTCCGCGATACCGAATATGGCTACTATTACGGGTCGAAGCGGGATTTTGGTGATGGGACCTACAATTGGCGGCTGACACAGTGGATCCTGCCTTGCAATTCGATCATCCCGCACGCCAAGTTTCCGATATCCTCTCGTGCCTATGTCCCGATTGACGATGACAATACGTTCGTCTTTGGCAGCTCCTTCAACCCTGAAGCGCCGATGACGCAGGAAGACCGCGACTATCTGGAGACCGGCATGGGTGCGGCGCCGAAGTTGATCCCGGGGACCTTCACGCCAGAGGTGAACAAGACGAATGACTATCAGCGCGACCGCGCGCTGCAGCGGTCAGGCCACGCGACGGGCATCCCCGGGGTGAACAACCAGGATCGGGCGATCGTCGAGGCGATGGGGCCGATCGTCGATCGGGAGAATGAGCATCTGGGCACCTCGGATGTCGCGGTCATCGCCGCGCGCCGGAAGCTCATTCGAATGGCGAAGGACCTTGCGGACGGCAAGGAGCCGGAATTGCCGCATAATCCCGCGGCGTTCAACGTGCGGCCGATCGATGTGACGGTCTCGCAGGATAGTCTCGACGCCGTTGTATCGTCCTGCGGCGATAAGCTGCGTTTCGCTGCTGAGTAGCTTCGCAGGAGCCCCTAGGTTTCCGCCGCCTGCTTTCTCTCCTGCTCGACGACATCGTCGAAGAAGCGGTTTTCCAGGATGCTCTGATTCGAATAGATCGAACCGACCACTGCTGAGGGTCGCAGGGGCAGGGGGATGCGGATCGGCGCCGGAACCACGCGGGGCGTCAGGGTCGGCTCTCCGTGGACGATCTTTTCATTGAAGCCGTCCAACCCGCCCTTCAAATCGGCGAGCGGCCAGGCGTCCGCCGCGGCGTAGGCCTGCAGCAGAAAACGTCGTGAGCGGCCTGACCGGTTGAAGGCGGAGCCGTGCAAAAGGCGGGCATGATGAATCGTCAACGTCCCTGCAGGCCCCATCAACGGGACCGCCTTGGCGATCTCGTCCTTGATGGCGTCCGGGTCAATGGCCCCGCAGAAATAGCCATGTTCATGATGATCATAGGTCGGGCCCTTATGGCTGCCCGGCACCACAAACATCGGTCCGTTCTCTTCCGTACAGTCATCCAGATAGATACCGACAGCCAGAACGTCGTCATTGGTGTGCGGGTAGAACGCCCAATCCTGATGCCATTCGACGGATTCGCCGACTTCGGCGGACTTCATGTTGATCTTGGTGTTGTGAACGCGAATGCCGGACGGCATCAGCGGCGCCAAAATTTCCATGATCAAGGGTTCGGCGACGAAATCTGCGAAGAAATCCGAATGTTCGTGATGAGACTTGATCCGACGGATGCGCGGTTTGTCCGGCGTGTGCGAGGGATCGAGATCGAGCATGTCGGTGCCGGCGGTGACTTGGTAGGCTTCCGCGCACATCCGCTCGGTTTCTTGGATAACGGCCTGCAGGCGGTCCTGCGGCACCGCGTCTGTGATCACAAGATAGCCGTCGCGGTCGTAGCGATCCAATTCTTCCTGGGTCAGCGTGCGAGTCATCGCCATTTCTCCTAGTATGCGTCGGTCGGAGAATAATATTGTCGTCTGCGTTAGGCAAATTGGCCAATTTGAGGTGTTTCAGCCATGTCTGCCGATGAACAGAGCACAGCCGTTTCGAACCTGAATGACTGGCATTTACTGCATTACGGCCGGGATTTTATCGAGGCGCTGATCGTTCGATCCGAAGGGGCGTACATTTACACGGAAGAGGGCCGGGCGGTATTGGATTTCTCTTCAGGGCAGATGTGCGCGACAATCGGGCACAACCATCCCCGAATAGTAGAAGCGATGGCGTAGGCCGGCCGCACCGTGCTGCATCTCGACAGCACGATGCTGTCGCCCGATGTCGTTGAATTGGCCGATCGGCTTTGCGGTTTGTTGCCGCCATCGCTGAGCAAGGCGCAGTTTCTTAATACCGGTGGCGAAGCGAACGAATCGGCAATCCGGTTTGCCAAGATTGCATCCGGGCGGTTCGAGGTGATCGGCATGGCCGGCTCCTGGCACGGCACCACCACCGGCGCCTCGTCGGCGACCTATGCGCATGGGCGCAAGAATTACGGTCCAGCGATGCCCGGCCTCTTGGCGAGCCCGGCGCCGAACGCCTACCGATGTCCGATCCGCCGTTGCCGGGAGCATTGCGACATGACGTGCCTCGACATCGGGTTCGATATGATCGGCGCGACGTCGGTCGGGTCCGAGGTGGCGCTGATTGTCGAGCCGGTCCAAAGCGCGGGCGGCATCGTGGTGCCGCCGGAAGGGTATTTCCAGCGCCTGCGCGATCATTGCGAAAGCCGCGGCATCCTGTTGATTTTCGATGAGGCGCAGACCGGATTAGGCCGTGTCGAGGCGATGTTCGCTTTCGAAGAGGTCGGCGTTGTGCCCGATATTCTGACCCTGTCGAAGACCTTGGGCGGCGGCTTGCCGCTCTCCGCTGTCGTCGCGTCGGAAGAAGTCGCGGCCCAGGGCAAGTAAGGCAGCTTCGGCCACTACACCTCGCATGCGTCCGATCCCCTCTTGGCGACCGTGGGGCTGGCGGTTGTCGATGTCATCGTCGGGGACGCGCTTGCCGACCGTGCAAAGCATCTCGGCGACCGGCTGCGGGACGGGTTGCGCGCGCTGCAGGGCCGGCACCAGGCGATCGGTGACATCCGGGGCCGCGGCTTGCTGCTGGGCGTCGAGATCGTGACCGACCGCGAGACGCGCGCGCCGGGGCATGAACTGATCGTGCAACTGACCGATCGATGCTTCGAACTGGGTTTGAATGTCAATCGGGTCGGTGGTCCGCACAGCGTATGGCGCTTGGCCCCGCCGCTCACCATCACAGAGGAGGAGATCGACGAGGCCGTGGCGATCATGGATTAGGCACTGACCGAAATCGCCGGCTGACCGTTCGCCTTTCGGGGGCCGTCGTCTATCCTGTCCGAACTGATCGATTAATTTGCGAAAGGTGCGCCATGAACGACCTGCCCGACATCCTCGAGTCTCCCGAAATCACCCATCAGGCGACCGGGTTTGTCTTCACCGAAGGGCCGCTCTGGCATCCGGACGATTTCTGGTACTTCAACGATATCCGGCCGGGCACCTTGTACAAGATGCGGTTGGGCGAAGAACCGGAAATGATACGCAAGACCGTCGGCGGCAACGGGATGACCTTCGATCTGAAGGGCCGGATCATCCATTGCGAGGGCGAGGCGCGTAATGTCACGCGGACCGATCTGGACGGCACGGTGACCAGTTTGGTCGATCGCTTCGAAGGCGGGCGCTTCAACCGGCCGAACGACGTCATCTGTCATTCCGACGGCAGCCTCTATTTCACCGACCCGTCCATGCGGCGGCCTTTCGCCGAAAGGGAAGTGCCGGGTCCGGACGGGGAGGACGCTGTCTGGGCGGGCGCTCGGGTCTATCGGGTCGCACCGGACGACAGTATCTCCGCGGTCGTGACCGTCGAGTACCCTAACGGGCTGGCCCTGTCGCCCGACGAGAAGACGCTCTACATCGCCAACACCCGGTCCAACCAGTATGTCCACGCGATCGAGATAGAAGCGGACGGTACCTATGTCCGGCGGCGAATTTTTTGCGATTTCAGCGGGGACGAGGTCGGTTTCCCAGACGGCATGAAGGTCGACAGCGCCGGGCGCGTGTTCTGCACCGGCCCGGGCGGTATCTGGGTCGTCGAGCCGGACGGCACGCATATCGGCACGATCCGCTTCCCGGAACAGGCGATCAATATGGCTTTCGGCGGCGAGGATCTATGCACGCTCTTCGTAACGGCGCATACGTCGGTCTACACGGTGCGTGTGAAAACGCCGGGCCAAGCGCATCCGTTTTATCTCGTGGGGAAATAGGCGTTTCCGTTCGTAGCTCTCGTCTTTGTCCAGTTTAAATAAGTCGATGCTGCCGTTGACCGTAGCTCTTAAAACCGCTGTCGCTTTCCTTAAGGTACAAATCTATGGTGCGCACTCCGTAACAAATTGGCAATGCGACGGCAGGAGTAACTCATGAAATTCGGCGGCGTCGTTGCGACCAAAATCGACGACTGGCAGATCTTCCCGTTCCTGGAAGAGCTTGGTTACGACAGCGCCTGGGCGCCGGATTCGCAGATGATCTGGTCGGATTGCTATGCGACCCTGGCGCTGGCAGCACATCACACGAGCCGTATCCGATTGGGCACGGGCGTGTCCATCGCGGGCACGCGGGCCGCGCCCGTGACCGCGCATTCCATAGCAACGATCAACAAGCTGGCGCCGGGTCGCACGTTTCTCGGGATCGGCACGGGCCACACGGCGATGCGCATCATGGGGCAGAACCCGGTGCCGCCGAGTAAGTTCCGCGACTATCTGCGGGTCCTACATGGCCTGATGCGCGGCGAAGAGGTCGAGTATGAAGGTCAGCTGATCCGGTTCCTGGACCGCGAGCTCGAGTGCATCAATACGGACGACCACATCGACATCTATGTCGCCGCGAATGGGCCGAAGGCGATGGCGGCCGCTGGCGCCTATGGCGACGCGCGGGTCGGGGCCGGCAACGAACCGGTCAGCCTGTTTCAGCGCAACATGGAGCGTATGCGCAAAGGCGCGGAAGACGTTGGACGGGACCTGCAGGATGACTTTCCTTCCGCCGTTCTGACATATGCCTGCATCCTGCAACCGGGGGAAAGACTCACAGACGACCGGGTGATAGACGAAGTTGGTTCTGCGGCGCTATCGAGCCTGCATTTCTGGTACGAGATCTATCTGCAGCGCGGTACAGATGCCTTCATCATGCCGGCGGTGCATGATACCTGGGACGCCTACAAAGCCTATGTCGAAAGCGAGTTCCCGCTGGAGCGGCGGCACCAGTATCTCCACCGCGGCCATTGCGCCTTTACCCCGGAGGGCGAGCGGCAGTTCATTACGCCCGAACTGATCCGTGCTTCCGGCGGGCTGGTCGGCGAACCGGACGAAATCGTTGAACAGATCCGGACCTTCGAGGCGGGCGGTCTCACCGAAACACTCTTGCTACCGCCTGTTGCCGTGGCGCGCGACAACTTCAAAAGTTTTGCCGAGCAGGTGATCGCGCGCTATTAGCCCGCCGTCATGCCGCCATCGATGGTGAGTTCGGCGCCGGTCATCCAACCCGACTCGTCCGAAGCCAGGAACAGGCAGCCATTGGCGATGTCCTCCGGCACTCCGAAGCGGCCCATTGGCGTCTTGTCGAGGCGTGGTTTGGCGAGTTCCGGATCGTTATGCGTGATTTCCGTCATGGGCGAGGTCACAAATCCCGGATGAACGGAATTCACGCGGATATTTTCGGTCGCGTACTGTAGCGCTGCCGATTTCGTCGCCAGGCGCACGGACCCCTTCGAAGCGTGGTAGGCGACATTGTGCGCAGATCCGACAAGGCCGTAGATCGATGAGATGTTGATGATCGAGCCGCCACCCACCGCTTTCATCGCCGGGATGACGTGTTTCATGCCGAGGAAAATCCCTGTCGAATTGACGTCCATCACCATGTTCCAGTTCTCGAGTTCTTGGTCCTCGATCCTTGGTGCCGATTTTGTGCCGGGAATGCGGCCGGAGACGCCGGCGGCGTTGACCAGGATGTCGAGCCGCCCGAACCGGTCTTGCGTCTGCTGAACCGCTGCCGCCCACTCCTTCTCATCCGTGGTGTCGAGATGGACGTACAGCCCTTCGCCGCTGTCCTTGGAGACCTCATGGCCCAGATTGTCGTTGATGTCGGCGACGGCGACTCTGGCGCCTTCTTGCGCGTAGAGCCGGCAGGTCGCAGCCCCGATCCCCGATGCGCCACCCGTCACCAACGCCACTTTGCCGTCGAGCCGTCCCGCCATGTTCTGTCCTCCCGATTGATTGTCTTGGCGATTGTCCGTCATGCCGGCAGGTTGTGCAATCAGGCGCGGACAGCGTCAGGCGCCAATGCGTCCATGCGGCCGGGATCGAAGGGGCGCAAATCGACGGTGGTTTCGCCGTTCCCCGCAATCAATTCCGCCATAGCCTCACCGGTAGCCGGGGCATTGAGCATTCCCCAGACATTGTGTCCCGTTGCGATGTAGGCGCCGGCTATTCCAGGGACGGGACCGAGCAGAGGCAGCCCGTCTTGTGTCGCAGGCCGGTAGCAGGCCTGCTCGGCCAGGATCTCCGACGCACCCAGTTCAGGGGAAATGCGGGCCGTCATTTCACGCAATGTGTCGCTGGCACCGGGCTCCGGCAGCACCTTGGCGGGGTCGACCGGGAGCGGGTCGTCGCCTGACAGCCCGCACACATAGGTCGTGCCGTCCGGCCTCGGATTGATTTCCGGCTGGGTCATCATGCCGGTTTTCCATTCCAGTTCGACGAACAGGGATTCCGGTGACGGTTCGTATTTGAAAACCAAGCTGTGACCCTTCAGCCCGTGCGTCGCGGGCAGCGGAAGCCATTGACAGGCAAGGATCGACCACGGTCCCATGGCGATGACAACGGCGTCCGCGGTGAGTTCGGTTCCATCGACGATGGCGCCGGTGGCACTTTGGCCGTCCGGACTGAATGTCAGCCCGTCGATACAGCCCTCAATCAAGGTCGCGCCGTGGTCCGTCGCCGCCGCCATCATCGCTTTCGTGAAATCGGCCGGATGGAGCTGCGCGGTGCTGTCCGGTGTACCGAGCTGGCGATAGACGACGCTGTCCGCGCCGAGCCAGCCCGGCGAGTCCAGTCTTCGGTAGCGGCTCATATCCTGGTGGATGCTGCTGACGACGCTCAATGTCTCGACGCGCCGATAGCCCCAGTCGCTGTCCAGTTTCGCGGCGAGTTCTGCGTGAAGGTCGAAACTGCGGCGGGCGAGCGGGGCAAGGGGCGAGCCGTCGCACCAATCGAGCGCGAGAAAACCACCGGACTTTCCGGAAGCCGCGTTGGCGAGGCCTGTTCGCTCGACGACGGATACCTCGACGCCGCGTTGGCTCAGAAAATAGGCAATTGAAGTGCCGATGACGCCGCCGCCGCAGATAAGAACCTTCATGAATAGTATTCCGTGTGGCGACAAAGCAGTTCGCCGCTGTTATCGACGGTGACAGTCCAGCCCGGTGGGACGATCGAGGTGCCGCCGGCTTCCTCGACGATGGCCGGTCCCTCGAACGAGAATCCGAGTGGCAGGTTTGCTCGGGTGAAAATGTTGGTTTCCTTCCAACCGCCGAACCATACATCGCGTTGTCTCATCAGGTGATCACTGCTGCTACCTGGTTTGAACTCAAGGACGGGTTTGTCGACATCACCGATGGAGACTAGCCGAATGTTGACAATTTCGGCATCATTCGACCGATCCGCATAACCGAAGGTTTCCTGATGCCTCGCGTCGAAAGCTTGGCGTAATGGCGCGAAATCGGTGTCGTCCGGGGACCAGGTGATCGCGAGGGTAAAGGATTGCCCCGAGTAACGCATGTCCATGGTGAACTCGTGACGTTGTCTGTCCAGGGAGATGCCGTCGGCCGTCAACAAGGCCGAACCCTCTTCGCGCAACGCATCGGCTTCCCGCTTGAGGTCCGCGAGTTTGAGTTGCGACAAACGTCCGCCCCACGCTTTGACCAGGTCGCGCCGCAGATCCGCCATCATTTGGCCGAGGGCCGAGAGGTGACCTGGAAAACGTGGGATTAGGACCTTGCTCATGCCGAGTTCTTCTGCGACGAGGAAACTATGCATCGGACCAGCGCCGCCGAAGCCAATAAGGACGAAGTCCCGCGGGTCGAAGCCGCGATGCACGCTGACTTCGCGAACCGCGCCCGCCATTTTGGCGACGGCGACGGCGAGCGCGCCATCTGCAAGCCTGACAAGGTCGTCGGTGTCAAGTTCGTCCGCGATAGATTTGAAAGCGGCTTCGGCTGCCGGTTTGTCCAGGCGGAGACCGCCGGCGAGCGGCCTTTCACTGTCGAGGCGGCCGAGTAGTAAATTGGCATCAGAAATCGTTGGCTCCGTGCCGCCGCGTCCATAGCAGGCGGGGCCTGGGAGAGCGCCTGCGCTTTGCGGGCCGATCTGCAAGGTGCGGTCGGGACCAAGCCAGATAATCGACCCGCCCCCTGCACCGATCGTGTGAATGTCAAGCTGCGGCATGCGAAGGGGATAGGCGTCGATCTGGTTGTCGTGCGACATACGCGGTGTGAGATCGTGTACCAAGGCGACATCCGTGCTGGTGCCACCCATATCGAAGGTGATGATATCGGGACACTGCGCTAAACCCGCGACACGGACGGCGCCGCTGACGCCGCCGACGGGGCCGGACAGGAAGGTTCCGGCGCAGCGCTGCGCGGCGATCTCAAGGGTCATGGCGCCCCCGTTTGAGCCCATGATATTGACGGGCGCTGTTATTCCCTGACCGGATAGTTCTTTCGCAAGCATGGCGAGGTAGTTGCTCATTACTGGGGTGAGATAGGCGTTCAGTACCGCGGTAGAGGCCCTCTCGAATTCGCCGCGCTCCGGTATTAGAGCAGCCGACTCGGTGATCGGTATACCGTCGAGATGTTGGCGCAACGTCGCTGCCGCGTCTTTCTCGTTTGCTGGGTTGACGTAACTGTTCACGAAGGCCACTGCAACTGCTTCGATCTGTTGTTTTCGAAGTGTCGTCAAGACCTCATCAAGTTCGGTATCATCGAGTGCTACGAGAACGCCGCCAGTATGCTCTATCCGTTCAGACACTTCATGTCGTAGATCGCGAGGCACCAGCGGTTCCGGCCGCTGCCAGGCCGCATCGAATAAGCCGCCCGTCAGCCGCCGCCCCTTACCGATCTCCAGGACATCCCGAAACCCTTTTGTGGTTACCAGTGCGGTTTTAGCCCCTCGGCGCTGTAACAAAGCGTTTGTTGCGATGGTTGTGCCATGTACGAAGGCACGGATCGTGTCGAACGGGATCTCGAGCTCTTTCAGGGCCTCGAGGACGCCGCGCCACTGCTCGCCAGGCAGGGACGGGACCTTGGCGGAGAGCAGGCGGCGTTCGCTCTCGTCATAGGCGAGCAGGTCGGTAAATGTCCCGCCGACATCGACACCAATGAGATAGCGTGTCTGGCTCATGAAGCCCTCGCGTTCAGTGCGCGCAACTCCACCGTGTCGCCTGGCGCAGCGGCGAGCGCCGAAATGCCGAGCGGACCAAGATGCAGCGCATCGCCCCCTGTGTCTTCAATGTGCACCCAGCCACGCAAGGCTGCCGCGCCACTTAGGTGACACAGCTCGATCAAATCGCCGTTCGAAACACCAAGGATTTGAGCGGTCGCCTGCGATAATGTGATGCGCCGGCGCGTTCCGTCTATTTCGTCCTCTTTCGCCAGGGAGATAGGGAGGGTCAGACGGTTGGCATGGTTGCGCTCTCGTTTAGCCTGCGTCGCCGTCTTATCAACCGCGCCATGATCATCAAAAACTACACCATACCTTTCTTTCGCTCGCTCTTTCCCGAGATAGCCAAGATGAACGTCGCGTTCAACCCGCAGCGGATCGCGGGCTAGTGGGTCGCCGTACCCACCGCCGCCGGAGGATTCAAGCCTTACGATATCACCCTTGCGCAGCGGAAATCCACCGACCTTACCGGGCACGGGTGAAGGCTGGATGACCTCGCCATCTCGGATGACCGTGAAGCGGTTTTTGGCGCCACTATGTGCGCCAGCAACGCCAAAGGGCGGGATGATCGCATGGTCGCCCAGGACCGAGAGACTAGCGCCGTCGCCGAGAATGCGAATATCGCGCCGCATGCCGCAGCCGCCTCGAAACTCGCCATCCCCGGCGGAGTCTTTGCGCAGGCCGTAATGTTCGATCCGGACCGGGCACTGCATTTCTGCGATCTCTGCCGCCTGGACGACGTTGAAGTCGCCCTCCGGAAAGGCGCGGACCACATGGTTGCCATCGGCGGCCGCAGTTGCACCGGTTCCGCCCGCGGGATACTCGTAGAGAAGAAAGATGCCGGCGTTATCGCCCACGATACCAGTCTGTGGACCGGACATATAGACGTGGTTGGCGCCGCCCTTCAAATCCCCGACTAGTTTCTCGGGCAAGGCTTGACCCAGAGCGGAAACCATGAGGGCGGCCATGATGGCACGGCATTCCGCCATGCCGCCGCATGGGGCAGGCAAGGTAGCGTTCAGAAAACTGCCCGGCGGGTTGATAATCTCGATCGGGTTGAAGGAGCCGTGGTTCACCGGCGTTTCGGGATCGAGATAAGACTTCACCACAGTGGCAACTGCATTCAGCGCCATCGCAGGTCCCACGTTTGTCGGCCCACTTGTCTGTGGGCTGCTGCCCGAAAAGTCTGCGATTAATTTGTCGCCGTCGACAGTGAGCTTCAGGCGGCCGAGCAGGGGTTCGGGATTGTGCCCATCGCTGTCGAGATACCCTTCCGCCTGATAGCTGCCGTCCGGGATCATAGCGATGCGCTGCCGCGCCACAGCTTCCGAGCGCGCGATCAGTTCTTCCACCGCGTCTAGGAAGGCTGTGCCGCCGAAGCGCTTGAACAGCCTTTCGATCTGCTCCGCCGCCTTGCGTGAGGTGCCGAGCATGGTGTTAAAGTCGCCGCGGCGCTCGTGGCTGATCCGCATATTGTTGATAAGAAGATTGAGGAAGGCATCGTTCATCCGACCTCGTTCGCAAATGCGTGTGGGTTCGATGCGCATGCCTTCCTGATAGATTTCTTTCACCCGGCCAGACAGAGAGCCTGGCGTCATGCCTCCAACATCGCCCCAGTGGCACCGCGTTGCCGTGAACATCGCTAGCTTGTTGTCGTGGAATACGGGAAACAGCATCAGGATATCGTTGAGATGCGTGCCTCCTGTATATGGATCGTTGTGCAGGAAGATGTCGCCTTTGTGTATATCGTCGGCGAAAGTTTTAACGATTTCAGCCGTGGAATAGGGGACGGCGAAGATATGGATCGGGTTGTCCGCCTCGCCCTGCGCGATCAAGCGGCCGTCGGCGGTGACCAGACCGCAGGAGAAATCATGCCCCTCATAGATGATTGAGGAATAGGAACTGCGGATCACATTGGCCCGCATCTCGTTCACCACGGCGACGAGAGACTCGCGGATGAGTTCCAGGCGGCCAAGTTCGTTCATAGCGTCTTATCCCCGCAATAGTTTCATCCATGTTAACTATAAGCGGCCGGATCGGCGAAGCGAATGCCGTCCCACGTTCGTCGGCATTGCGTTCTGCCGCAGTATGACGAGAATTGTGACCTTCTGAATTACCGGGGAGGATGACGAGATGGCTGACAGCGAACTTTGGGCCTATTTGAACGGCAAGTTGGTGCGCGGTGATGATGCGGTTGTGCCGCTGACGGACCGAGGGGTGCAATGGGGCGACGCGGTTTACG
>CAJWOT010000002.1 GCA_913044215.1 uncultured Rhodospirillaceae bacterium
CGACGCCGAGCCACGTCGTCGCATCGGGAAAATCGTTGAACAGGATGAATCCATAGGCCGTCGCCGCAACGATTTCGAGATACTGGAACGGCGCCAGAATAGCTGCTTCGGCGCGGCGAAAGGCATGCACCACCATCTGGTGGCCGACCGTGGCGACGATGCCGACCAGCGCCAGCAGGCTCCAATCCTGCAATGAAGGCCAGACCGGTGTGAGCACTTCGATATCGAGCGCCCAGCCGAAAGCAAGGCCCGCCGACATCACCAGAAAGCCGTAAAACCCGGCATAGAACTGCATCGTCGTCGGGTCCTCGCGCGGTGCAATCCGGCGTGTCAGGATCAGGTAGAGCGCAAAGCAGAACGCCGCCCCTAGGGGCAGCAGCGCATGCGGGCCGAAGACTTCGTAGCTCGGCCGGATGATGATCAGCGCACCGGCGAAACCAACCGCGACAGCGCTGATCCGGCGCCAACCGATGGACTCCCGCAGCAACACCGCCGACAGCAAGGTCAGGATCAGCGGCTCGACGAAGAATATGGAGATCGCCTCTGCCAGGGGCAGCACCCGGACCGCGGCGAAGAACATCAAGGTCGTCAGGGCCAGCAGCGCGCCACGCGCCGCATGCGTCAATTGCAGTCCGCGTTGCGCGGTGCGGCGCTTCTGCATCGCGGCAGGGGCCAACAGCGAGGTCTGAAAAGCGAAACGGCTCCAGGCGATCAATCCGGCGGGAACCGTGGCGGCCAGCACTTTGGCCAGCGCATCGATCGCCGGCAGCAGCAGCATGGCGGCAACCATGATCATCATGGCGCGTTCGACATTGCGCGCGGCGATGCGATCTTCGCCGATACTCATTGGCCTGTCCTGGTTCTAAGCGATGAGCGACCGGGCAATGATGTAGAGCCCTAGGATCAGAATGGAAGAGAAGAAAACCTTGCGAAACTTGTCCTCCGACAAACGCTGCCGCAGCTTCTGGCCGAGGACCATACCGATGATCGCCGGCACGACCGAGATGATGGAAATCGTGCCAAGCTCTGCCGACAGCAGGTTCTGCCCCCCGAGCGAGACCGCCAGGGCGACCGTCGAAACCGTGAACAGCATGCCCATGGCCTGGATCAGTTGATCGCGCGGCAGGCCGATCGCCTGGAGATACAGCACGCCGGGCACGACAAACGACCCCGTCATCCCGGTCAACACGCCGTTAATCGTACCTGTCAGGGGGCCGGCCCAGCTCTCCCAACGGCTTGGCAGTGAGACGGCCGGGCGCGTCAGGCTCAACGCGGAATAGGTCACGAGCAACAAGCCCAGCAGGGCGGAGAGCCAGGATACGTCGACCGCAACCAAAACTAGGCCGCCTACCCAGACCGTCACCGTCGCCATCAGCAGAAAGAACCAAGTCCGCTTCAGGATCGTGAGGGAATTCCCGCCGACCACGCCTTGCCACAGATTGGTGACGAAAGACGGCACCAGCAACAAGGCCATCGCCGGCTGCAAGCCCACGGTCGCCGTGAGGATCGCCAGCGAAACCGTCGGCAGGCCGAGACCGATCACCCCCTTTACACCGCCAGCGAGCAGGAAAGTGGCAGCGACCAAAAGCAGGATGGGGAGTTCGGTCATGCTAGAGTGAGGCCCGGAATCATAAGACACGATAGGGAACGACGCGCCAAGATGACTGTGACCGTAAGGAAAGCGACACCGGACGACAAACAAAAATGCCTGTCCTTTCTCGCCGCATTGCGCGGCGAGGAGCAGCAGCCAGGCTGGGCTGAAACCTACGACATGCTGATGGCCGGCGACCGGGGATCGGTGCTGGTCGCCGATGATGACGAGCTGGGTGTGCTCGGTTCAGCCTCGATCTCCTATAACATCGCCATGCGGTATAGCGGCGAGTACTGCCAGCTCGAGGAGCTCTTCGTCGACCCGGCCGCACGAGGCAAGAATGCCGGCGGGTTGCTCATCGAGGGTATCATCGCCGCGGCGCGCGAACGCGGCTGCGCCGAGATCGGGCTCTACCTGCTTGAATGGACGGCGCACAATCAGCCCTTCTACGAGAAATACGGCTTCGAAGTGGTCGGCGCGGAAATGCGGCAGCGGCTGGACTAGATCCGGTCTAACGCCGATCCTCGAAGAAGGTTTTCAACAACGTGGCGGCCCGGCTCTCCTCGATACCGCCGATCGCTTCAGGCGCGTGATGGCAGGTCGGCTGCTGAAAGAATCGCGCGCCATGTTCGACCCCCCCGCCCTTGGGATCATAGGCGCCGAAATAGAGCCGGCGGATCCGCGCGAAGGATATGGCCGCGGCGCACATCGCGCAGGGTTCCAATGTGACATAGAGATCCGCGTTCGTCATACGCGGCGCGCCTGCCATCGACGCTGCCTGCCGGATCACCAGCATTTCCGCATGCGCTGTCGGATCGTTATCCGCTTCCGTCCTGTTGCCGGCGCGGGCGAGGATTTCACCGCTGTCACCGTCGACGAGAACCGCTCCCACCGGCACCTCACCGCGCGCGGCAGCCATCTCCGCTTCTTGCAGGGCGACCGTCATGGGGGAGTCTTCATTCATACGCCGCACCCTGCCGTCGTCATCACAACCGGTCAAGGCGACCATTGCCACATCAGACAAAACCGGGTACTCGTCTCGCCCCATGATGGAAACCGCATCCCCACCGAAGGGCGACCGGATCGCCAAGATCATGGCTCGCGCCGGCCTGTGCTCGCGGCGCGAAGCGGAACGGTGGATCGAAGCCGGCCGCGTCAGCGTCGCCGGCAAGGTGCTCGACTCGCCGGCCTTCAATGTCGCCGATCCCGCAACCGTTCTCGTCGATGGCAAACCATTGCCGGCCGCGGCCTCGACGCGGCTGTGGCGCTATCACAAACCGCCGGGTGTCGTGACAACCGAACGAGACCCGGAGGGACGGCCCACCGTATTCGACCGCCTGCCGTCGGGACTGCCGCGCGTCATGACCATCGGCCGGCTCGATATCGCCTCGGAGGGGCTGCTGCTGCTGACCAATGACGGCGCGCTGAAACGCCATCTGGAACTGCCCGCAACCGGCTGGACGCGGCGCTACCGGGTCCGCGTCTATGGCCGGGTTGAGGCGGAGAAACTGGCAAGCCTTGCCGGCGGTATCACCGTCGACGGGATGCGCTACGGCGCCATCCAAGCCACACTGGAGCGTCAGGAAGGCGCCAACGCCTGGATCGCCATCGGCCTGCGCGAGGGCAAGAACCGCGAAATCCGGAAGGTTATGGATCGTCTCGGCTATTCTGTGAACCGGCTGATCCGAACCGCCTATGGCCCCTTTCAGCTCGGCGGCTTGCGGCGTAACGAGGTCGAGGAGTCGCCCGGCAAGGTCGTCCGCGACCAGCTCGGCAAGAAGCTTGCCGCGAGGTTCAACTTTGCGAATCGTCGCCGGTAAACACCGCGGCCGGCCGCTCGCCGCACCGCCCGGGCCGGACATCCGTCCCACTTCCGACCGCGCCCGCGAAGGAGTGTACAACATCCTAGAACATGGCCGAATCGCCATCGACCTGAATGATGCGCACGTTCTCGACGCCTTCGCAGGCACCGGTGCGCTGGGTCTGGAAGCGCTCAGCCGCGGTGCGCGCCACGTGACCTTTATCGAGAACGCCCGCGGCGCACGGCGCGCACTCACCGAGAATATCGCGGCTTGCGATGAAGAGGATCAGGCCACGGTCGTTCAAGCGGACGCAACCAATCCGCCGCCGGCCAGCCGCCCCGTCGATCTCGCCTTCCTCGATCCGCCCTACAAGACCGGGCTGGTCGCACCCGCCCTGATCGCCCTCGACCGGCGGGGCTGGTTTCACGATGACACGTTGATCGTCGCGGAAATGAGTTCGGGAGAGGACTTCGCTTCACCGGAATTCCTGGAAGAAATCGACCGCCGCAAATACGGCGCAGCGCAGATGTTATTCCTCTGCCGCCGAGGGAGCGCGTAAGAGCGGCAGCGCGGCCAGCGCCACGGGAACCAGCAGGATCGCACCGATGAAATAGGGCCAATGCAGACCAATGCCAGCGAACACGGCACCGGCCCAGGCGGGGCCGGCGATACGGGCTGCGCTGGCGAAGGATTGTGCGATCCCCATGACCCCGCCTTTCAATTCAGCCGGTGCGACCTGCGACATCAGGCTCTGGGTTGCCGGGCCGATCACGCTGAAACCGAAGACGATAAGCCCCATCGGTCCTAACACAAGCCAAGGCGTCACCGCAGCTGGCAGGAGTGCAAGGCCAAGCCCCAGGGTCAAAATTCCCAGCAACACGGTGCGCGCCTCGCCCAACCGTTTGACGATGGGACCGATCATGCCGCCCTGCACCAGAGCCGCCACGATACCGATGAAAACGAAATACGGCGTCACCTCACGCGGTCCGAATTCGAACAGATCGCGGCACCACAACGCGAAAGTCCCTTCGAGACCCGTGAAAGCGAGGAAAATCGCGAAATAGATTGCGAACAGACGGAACAGGCTGGGGGTCCGAAAAACCGCAAAATTGAAACGAACGCCGCTACGGGTCTCATGCTTTTCCGGTTCCTTGATCAGGAGGAACGCCAGCAGCAAGCCCGTTGCCGTGCAACCCGCGGCAACATACGCCGGCAACACAAGATCGCCGCCCCCGCCCAGCACCATGTAGGTGATACCCGGGCCAATGACGAAGGCGATGCCGAAAGTCGCCCCCAACATACCCAGCCCCTTCGCGCGGTTTTCCGGTGTGGTGATATCGGCGATATAGGCCTGCGACGCGGTCAGCCATCCAGCCGTGGCCCCCGCGAAACAGCGGCTTGCAAATACATCAAAGAGTGTATCCGCGTTGGCTAGCCAGATGTAGGACAGACAGGTTCCCGCGACACTGACGAGCAGAACAGGCTTACGGCCAATACGGTCTGACAGACGTCCCCACCAGGGTGCCGTCAACAGGCTCGCGCCCGAAAATATCGAGAAAATTAATACGGCAATTTCCGGTCCTGCGCCGAACTTGGTCACGTAGAACGGCAATACCGGCAGGATGATGCCCAGCGCGATCAGATTGACGCAGGTGGCGATAAGCAGGGGAACCATGCGGGACAAGGGTGTCTTCTTTTTCTTGCGGGCTATCGGCGGCCGAAAAGCCGCTCGATATCGGCGAGTTTCAATTCGACATAGGTGGGCCGGCCATGATTGCACTGACCCGAATGCGGCGTTGCTTCCATCTCACGGAGCAGTGCATTCATCTCCTCCGCGTTGAGACGCCGGCCGGCGCGTACCGACCCGTGGCAGGCCATCGTACCGCAGACTTCTTCCAGCTTCTCTTTAAGACTGTAGGCATCGCCGAACGCGGCGAGCTCGTCGGCCAAATCCCGAACCAACCCCTTGGCATCGATCTGGCCCAACAACGCAGGAACTTCGCGAACCAGCACGGCGTCCTCACCAAACGCTTCCAGAACCAAGCCCAGCTCCGCCAATTCCTCAGCCCGCGCGGTAATCCGCGCCGTTTCGGCTTCACCCAGCTCCACGACTTCCGGAATGAGCAGCGCCTGCCGGGAAACCCCCGTCTCGCTCAGGGACCGCTTCATACTCTCATAGACCAGCCGCTCATGCGCCGCATGCTGATCGACGATGACGATGCCGTCATCCGTTTGCGAGACGATATAGGTCTCATGCACCTGCGCCCGCGCCGCGCCGAGCGGAAATTCCTCGACGCCCTGCGGGACCGGCGCCACATCGGACATGGCCGACGGCGCGATGGGTGCATCGAGCGGTGCCTGGAACGCGACCGCGGCCTCCGACAGACCGCGAGAGGGTGTCACCGGGCGGTACTGGTACCCGCCGCCGTAGCCACCGCGCGCCGAGAGCGGCTGCTGGACCGGCCGAACCGCGCCCAGTGCCGCGGCGCTGACGGTGGTCGACGCCCGATGACCTGCCTCGGCCAACGCATGTTTCAAAGCGCCGATGATGAGGCCGCGTACGGTACCAGCATCGCGGAACCGCACTTCCGCCTTGGCCGGATGCACATTGATATCGACGAGCCGCGGATCGACCTCCAGGAACAATGCCACCATCGGGTGCCGGTTACGGGCGAGGAAGTCCATATAGGCAGCGCGCACCGCGCCGAACAGCAGCTTGTCCCGCACCGGCCGGTCGTTGACGAACAGGAATTGCTGCATCGCGTTGGCGCGGTTCAGGGTCGGCACGCCGGCATAGCCATCAAGACGTACCCCGTCGCGTTCCGCCTCGATGCGCAGCGCGTTTTCAGCGAATTCCCGACCCATGATCGCGCCAAGCCGGTCGAGCCGGCTGTCCAGAAAATCGCCGTTCGCCGGGCTGACCCGCAGCCGTTCGCGCGCGCCATCATGCACGGAGTAAGCGACATCCGGACGCGCCATGGCCAGCCGTTTGACCACGTCCAGGATTTGGCTGGTCTCGGCCCGATCGCTCTTGAGAAATTTAAGGCGGGCCGGCGTCGCGTAGAACAGGTCGCGGATCTCAACCCGCGTGCCCGGCGGATGGGCGGCGGGTGCCGGCTCGCCGACCCGGCCGCCTTCCACCTGGGTCGCCCAGGCACTTTCCGCGTCCGGCGGCCGGCTGGTGATTGTCATGCGGCTGACCGCGCCGAGCGACGGCAGGGCCTCGCCGCGGAACCCCATCGTGTGAATATCGAACAGATCGTCACCGGTGAGTTTCGATGTCGCGTGCCGCTCGATGGCGACGGACATGTCGTCCGCTGTCATCCCTGACCCATCATCGGTCACCGCGATCAGCGATTTACCGCCATCGCGCAAGGCGACTTCAATGTGGGAAGCGCCAGCATCAAGGCTGTTCTCGACCAGCTCCTTGACCGCGGACGCGGGCCGCTCGACCACCTCGCCGGCGGCAATCCGGTTGATAACGGTCTCGGGCAGTCGCCGGATCGTCATCGCGCTCTGCCTTTCATCTCGTCCAGATAACGCCGCACGCGTTGCTTGCCATCCTCGACGGCAGGCTGATCGAAGGGATCGATTTCCAGAAGATGGGCGGCGACAATCGTTTCCAGCATGAAATGCATCATAAGCGCACCCAAACTCCGCGCGTCTACGGCATCCACCGAAATGGTCCGAACAGGCCGGCCTGCCGCCGCCAAGCTGTCCATCGTTCCCCGCTGGCATGCGTCCAGCAGGTCGCCCATACTCCGCCCGGTCAAATAGTCGAGCGCCGGGTCGGCAGCGATCCCGGTATCCAACGGCGCGCCGCCGACATCCGTCATGACTATCGTAAACAGTTTGTCGTTCGGCCCATCGAGGTAGAGCTGCAATTGGCTGTGCTGATCAACGGTACCGGTCGCGTTGATCGGGGTTGTGCCCTTGCCACCCTTGCCCAGACTTTCCGCCCATAGCTGCTGAAACCATTGGGCCAGCGGTGCGAGCCGGTCGGAATAGGGCATCAGAACGGTCGCGCTCACGCCGCACAGCTCCGCCAGTGCGACGTTAATCGCGGCGCCCACGGCCGGCGGACAGTCGTCCGGGGAATCGGCGGACATTGTCTGATCGAGCACCGACACAGCGCCCTCGCGGACCGCCGCGGCGTCGATCCCCGCGATCAAGGCCGGCAGCATCCCGACCAGCGACAACACCGAATAGCGTCCGCCGATGCCCGGGTCGTGATCCAGCATTGAAACGTCATGCCGCCCCGCGAGCCGGCGCAGCGGATTATCCGCATCCTCGGCGATCGCCACGACATGCGCCGAGACCGTTTCGCCCGCCCCCTGCAGCCAGGCGAAACAGGTCAGCGCCTGCGACAGGGTTTCCGCCGTGCCGCCGGATTTTGAAATCACCAGAAATCCCGTCCGCGCCGGTGTCAGCGCACCGAACAGCGCATCGAAACTGTGCGGGTCGACATTGTCCATGAAATGCAGCCGCGGGGTTCCCGGTAGCGGTCCCCAACCGGCATCGGCCAGGGCATAAAGGCTACGCCCGCCTAGGTTCGACCCACCGGTCCCGAGGACCACAACATCGTCGAACTGCGCACGAAACCTTTTCGCAATCGGCGCTAGCGCCTCAAGATCGGCGCGCGCATCGGGCAGGGACAGCAGAGGTAACCCGTCCGACTGCCGCCAGGCGCGTAACTGCTCGAGCGCTGGTGCGGCCCGCGCGAGCACCGCCGCATAAGCCACACGATCCAAGCCCGTCGGCCCGATCGCGTCCGCGAAACAATTGTCGATGGATTGCCGGTAGATCATCTGGTCGCCATTTTCATCCACGATTCGCGGGGATGCAACGGGCGAAAACCGCAGGGACCGAAGCCTACCAGGTGTCGATCCAGGGCCTTTTCTTGCCTTCGCGCTTGGGCGGCGGCGGCGCCGACCGCAGACCCGCCATGATCCAATCGCGCGTATCGGCCGGATCGATGACATTATCCAATTCGAACAGGCTGGCGGCGTTGATCGCCTTGCCCTGTGCGTACATACCCGCAACCAGCTCCTCATAGCGGGCCATGCGTTCGTCGGGATCCTCGATCGCCATGAGCTCATCGCGAAAACCCAGCTTTATGGCGCCTTCCAAGCCCATCCCGCCGAACTCGCCGGTCGGCCAGGAGATCGTGAAGAAAGGCGAATGGAACCCGCCGCCTGCCATGGCCTGCGCGCCAAGCCCATACCCTTTGCGCAGAACGATGGTGAAGGTCGGTACCGTGACGTTGGCGCCAATGACATTGAGGCGGCAACAATGGCGCACCAGCGCGGTCTTCTCCGCTTCCGGTCCGACCATATTGCCGGGCGTATCGCACAAAAACACCATTGGGATGTCATAGGCATCGCAGAGTTGCATGAAGCGCGCCGCCTTGTCCGACCCGTCCGAATCGATCGCGCCGGCCAGATGCACCGGATTGTTGGCAATGATGCCGACCGGACGTCCTTCGATACGAATCAGCGCCGTCACCATGCCAAGACCGAATTCCTTGCGCAATTCCAGCACCGACCCTGTGTCGGCCATGGTCTCGATCACGGTCCGCACATCGTAGATGCGCAGCCGATCCTCCGGGATCGTGCGGCGCAGCAGCCGTTGATCCGGACAGTCCCAATCGTCTATCGCGCCCTGGAAGTAACTGAGATACTGTTTGGCGACGACGACCGCTTCTTCCTCGTCTTCGACAACCACGTCGATGACACCATTCGGTGACTGCACCGAAACCGGGCCGACCTCTTCCGGACGGAAGACGCCGAGACCACCGCCCTCGATCATTGCCGGACCGCCCATGCCGATAGTCGAGTTCTGTGTCGCGATCACCACATCGCAGCAGCCCAGGATTACCGCATTACCGGCAAAGCAGCGCCCCGAGGTGATACCGACGATGGGGGCGAGGCCGCTCAGCTTGGCAAAAAGATTGAAGGCCGGCGTATGCAGATTGGCGGAAAAGGGAATGTCCGTATCGCCCGGCCGGCCGCCACCGCCTTCGGCGAAGAAAACGACCGGCAGGCGCCACTTTTCCGCAATTTCGAACATGCGGTCCTTTTTCTTGTGGTTCATCTTGCCCTGAGTGCCGGCCAGCACCGTGTAGTCGTAGGACAGGATCATGCAGCGCGCGGCTTCGTCGTCGAAGCGGTCGCCATTCACCCGTCCGACGCCGGCAATCATGCCGTCGGCCGGCGTCCGTTTGGTCAGTTCCTCGATCGAGTGCTTCTTGCGCCGTGCCGCCAAAACGAGCGAGCCGTACTCGGCGAAGGAACCGGGATCGCAGATATCCTCGACATTTTCCCGTGCGGTCCTCTGCTTGGTCTTGCGCCGCCTTGCGACCGCGTCCGGCCGCTGCGCGTCCTGCGTCAGGGCCTGCCGTTCATTGACTTCCGCCAGATCGGGGCGAATCGCGTCGAGATCGATCTCCTCTGCGGTCTCGGCATCACCGGTTTCTACCGCCGCCTCTTCAACGAAGGCGAGCGGCTGTCCCTCCAGCACCGTATCGCCTTCATGCGCTGCCAAACGGCGCACATATCCGCTGACTTCCGACGCGACCACATGCTGCATCTTCATCGCTTCCAGAATCAGTATCTGCTGGCCCTTCTGGACAGCCGCCCCTTCTTCGACCGAGAAACTGACGATGGTTCCCAACATGGGTGCCGGAATGGGCACCGTCCCGTCTGGCGCAACCGCCTCCTCCGCCGCTTCGGCCGGGTCCGTGGACGAACGGCCATGATGCAAAATGGCGAGCGGGTCGGAGGCGTCGATCTTAGCGCCCACCGTCTGTGTCTCCACCTCGAAATAGCGTTTGGGATAGGCGGTACCGTTCACCAAAGAGGGCATTTCCGCGTCCAGAAAGGTCGTATCGACCGCGCCTGCGGCGAAAGACTCATGCACCAGGATCGCCTGCAGGAAGCCCGCATTGGTCGACACGCCCTCGATCTTGAACTCCGACAGCGCGCGCTGCGTCTTCTGCACCGCGGCGGCGAAAGACGGGTTGCCCGAATGCACGATCAGTTTTGCGAGCAGGGAATCGAAGCTCGGACTCGTCTGGTATCCGGCATAGCCAAAACTGTCGACCCTAATCCCAGGACCGGAAGGGATATCGAAGGCCGCGAGCCGTCCGCCGCTCGGCCGGACGCTGCCATCTTCACCCATCGTTTCCATATTGACGCGCACCTGGATCGCATAGCCACGCGGCTTGGCGGATAGGCCGCTTTCCAAACCAAGCGATTGCAAAGAGTCCCCGCGGGCAAGGTCGAACTGCAGTTGCACCAGATCCTGACCAGTGACCGCTTCCGTCACCGTGTGCTCGACCTGAAGGCGGGCATTGGCCTCGATGAAATAAAAGGCATCGTCGGCGACCAGAAACTCGATTGTCCCGACATTGCGGTATTGCGCCGCGCCCGCCAGTTTGACCGCAGCGTCGGTCAATTGCTCTCGCACCGCGTCAGCCAGGTTCGGCGCCGGCGCAATCTCGATAATCTTCTGATGCCGCCGCTGGACGCTGCAATCGCGCTCCCCGAAATGGCAAACGGCACCGCTGCCATCCCCGGCTATTTGCACCTCAATATGCCGCGCTCCGGGCAAATACTGCTCGAGATAGACATCGCCGTTGCCAAAGGCCGCCTGGGCCTCGGTCTGGCAAATTTCGTAGGACGCCGCCAATTCTTCGATTGCCGTTACCGGACGCATGCCTCGACCGCCACCACCGGCCGCGGCCTTGATCATCACCGCACCCCCGTCACCGAGCGCCGCCATAAAGGCCTCGGCATCGGCCAGCGAAGTGGGGCTCTCGGTTCCAGTGAGAACCGGGACGCCAGTTTCCTGAGCGAGCGAGCGCGCCGCGCCCTTGTCACCGAAAAGGTCGAGAGTTTCCGGCGCCGGTCCGATAAAGGTCAGGCTTGCTGCCGCGCAATCGCGGGCGAAACCGGCATTCTCCGAGAGGAACCCATAGCCGGGATGCACCGCATCGCAGCCGGCCTGCTGCGCCGCGGCGACTATTGCCGCGCTATCGAGATAAGCGGGGACGCCCCTGCCCTGCAGCGGCACCGCATCATCGGCCATCTTCGTGTGAAGCGAGGATTTGTCGTCCTCGGAATAGACTGCAACAGCGGTGAGACCCGCGTCGGCAGCGCCGCGGATGACACGAATGGCAATCTCGCCGCGATTGGCGACCAGCACGCGTTCAAAACTCATTGATAAGGATCCCGGTATTTGCGGACAGCGCCGCCGACTTTAGTCGGCGAGCCGCAACCCTGGCAAATAAACCGCTACCCTGGCGGCATCGACGCCGGGATGGGCCACCGAGCCGGCTAAGATGCGCGCGGATTAACGCTGGCTGCGCGTATCCTTAGCTCTCGATTTCAGGCGCATCGGCCGTCGGTTCGACCCTTTCCGGCTTCCCAACCACGACGACCGTCAACTGTTTGGGATCCAGAATGCGGCGGGCGACCCGTTTCACATCCTCAAGGCTAACCGCATTGATGAAATCGTCACGCCGGTCGATATAGTCGATCCCCAGATCGTGATACTGCATGGCGACGAGCATACGGGCGATATTGCTGGTGCTGCTTAGACGCAGGGGGAAGGACCCGTTTAGATACGTCTTCGCGTCAGCGACCTCTTCCGCACTGGGTCCGGTTTCCCGCATGCGGCCCCACTCCTCGCGAATCAGAGCGATGGATTGCGCGACCTGATCGTTACGGGTTGCGACACCGCCGGAAATGAGTGCCGCCCGCTGCATGGGGTTCAGATAACTGTACACGCTGTAGGCAAGGCCCCGTTTCTCACGGACCTCTGTATAGAGACGTGAAGAAAACCCGCCGCCGCCCAGAATGTAGTTCATGACATAGGCTGCGTAATAGTCCGGGCTGTCCCGCCGAATTCCCTGCTGTCCGAAGACGACAACGCTTTGAGGGATATCCATTTGAACGACGTAGGTTTCGCCCTCGGCCGCCGTTTTCGCATTGTCCGGCACTGGCTGCGGCGTTTTCTCGGGCAAATCGCCGAAAATTCGGTCCAGCATATGGGCTAACTCGGCGGCCGTTATATCGCCAACGGCGCCCACGATGAGTTTGTCGCGTGCGAACCGGCTGGCTACGAACCCGCGCAAATCATCTGCGGTGATATCGGCGATCGATCCCAAGGTCCCATCGATCGGCCGGCCATAAGGATGTTCGCCGAAGACCGCGCGACGCCAGACCCGGCTGGCGACGATGTTCGGATCCGTCGATTTCCGCTTCAGGCCTGCGGTAATCTGGCGGCGCATCCGCTCGATCGCCTCTGCATCGAAGCGCGGCTCGTTCAAGGCCAACCGCAACAGCGATACGGCTTCATCGCGGTTCCGGTTCAACGTTTTGAAACTGCCGCGGAAGGTTTCCAGTCCCGCGCTGAAACTCATGCGGATTGAAAGCCGCTCCAACCGGTCTTGGAACGCCTGGCTATCCAGGTCACCCGCACCTTCGTCAAGCAAGCTCGACACCATGCTTGCCAGCCCGGTCTTGCCTTTTGGGTCGCCTGCCGCACCGCCACGGAATGAAAACTCGATGGCCGTAATCGGGATGGAATTGTCGCGCACCAGCCAGGCTTCAATGCCGCCAGGACTGACAACTTTTTCGACCTTGACCGCGTGCGCCGGCGCAACGGAGACCAACAGAATCGTAAGGGTAGCCAGAGAACCGACAACCCACGAATGGACTTGCTTCATCATCGCGCAATTTCTCCGTTACGTCGTCGGCTTCGGCAACAGCAGCGACGTTACCGATTTACGATCCTTAAAGACATGGGCGATCGCCCGGTTGACGGCGTCAACGGTCACCATACCGATCCGCTCGGGCCAGGATTCGACATCCTCCACCGTTTGACCGATCGCGAGCGCACCGCCGAGGACCCGTGCCGGGGTCCGGTAGGAATCGCGGGCATAAATCGCTGAATCCTGCAACCGCTGCACCGCTTTTTTGACCTCTTCCTCGGTGACTCCCTTTTCGATCAGCAGATCGATCTCTTCATTCATCGCCTTGCCAGCCTCTTCCAGGTCGCCGCCCGGAGGCGGCGAGATGTAGAAACCGAAGGTGCCGGGCCCTCGCAAGCGACCGCTATACCATCCGCCGGCACTGACCGCGGCTTTGCGTTCCACAACAAGCTTTCGGTACAATCGGCTGGTCGCACCGCCGGACAGGATTTCTCCCAGCACCTGCAAGGCGTCGGCATGCTCCGTCGCCCCATGCATTTGGCTTGGCGCGATGAAGCGCCGCGACCAGGACGGTTGCCGCACCCGTGCATGTTCCAAAACGACACGCAGATCGGCGTTCAGCGGTGGTTCGGCCCATTTCACGCGTTCCGGCAAAGGTTTGGCGGGAATGGGGCCGTAATATTTTTCCGCGAGCGGACGCACCTCGTCGACCGTTATGTCGCCGGAAATCACCAGGATCGCATTGTTGGGCGCGTACCAGGCCTTGTAGAAATCGATCAAATCCTTGCGGGTGAGCCCTTCAATTTCGTGCTGCCAGCCGATGATCGGTATCTGATAGGGGTGATTCTGGAACATCACGGCGCGAATCTGTTCCCCCAACATCGACGACGGGTCCCGATCGACCCGGCTGCGCCGTTCCTCGATTACGACGGCGCGCTCCGGTTCGATTATGTCATCGGTGAGAACCAGGTTGGTCATCCGGTCGGCTTCGATCTTCATCATCAGCGGCAACCGGTCGACCGCGACGGATTGGAAGTAGCCGGTATAGTCCTGTGAGGTAAACGCATTCTCCCGCCCGCCATTCCGCGCCACGATGGCGGAAAATTCACCGGGTTTCAGAGACTTCGTTCCCTTGAACATCAGATGTTCAAGGTAATGCGCCAAACCGGACTTGCCCGCAGGCTCGTCCATCGCGCCGATTTTGTACCAGACCATATGAGTCACGACGGGAACGCGATGATTGGTGATAACGACCACCTGCATCCCGTTCTTCAGCGTGAAGCTCTGCGGATTGAAAACGGCGGCCCCTGCCACAGCCGGCATTCCGGCTAGTAGAAAAAACAGGGCCAATACATAGGAAAACGCACGGCGCGACATGGGGCTCCTCACGCTTGCGACAAGGGATGCAGAAGAGATGGGGGGACCGCCCTCCATCCTCAAGGGGCCGTCAGTCACGGCGCACGGTATTTTGATCCACCAGCCCCGGCTAAAACAGAAGGCCAGCTTCCTTGCGTTTGATGGTCGGCGTCACGCCAGTCGTGATCGGTTTTCCGAGAACCTTGTTTTCCCGGATGCGGCGCGATTCGCCTTTGGCATCCACGACGGTGTCTATGTTCACCGGCGGCTTCGGTTCCTTATCCCGCCAGAACAGCAGTGAATCGACAAAGCTTTCGTCGGATTCGTTGACCACGCCAACCGCTTCCCGGTTGACGACATCGCGAATATTCGGATCGACATCGATGGCGCCGGTTCGTTTCAACAGGGCGACTTCGCTGCCTGAGCGGGAGCCGATGCGGCGCCGTTGCTCAGCCCGGACATTACGCCGCGTGCGCTGCGGCTTGGCGGCGCTTTTCCCGATAACGCTCTGTTGCGCCTCGTCGCGCGGCGACACAGCCTGCGGCCGCACAGCGCCGGGGCGCGGCGGCCGAAGACCATATTCCGGCGGCAACGTCAGCGGCGCCCGTTTGACGACCGCGAATTCGTCCGGCGCCGACTTCTCAAACCCCAGGATATTGCCGCTTCTGTCGCCGCATCCCGCCAATCCGGCAATTGCGGCGAATCCGACAACAAAAGATAAGACACTGCGAATCTTCATCAATCCTCGCGTGCTATCAACGTCGTGATACTGCACCATATTACTTGGTTTGTTTTTGGCCGGCAAACAATCCCTCAGCGATTATGAATATCACGCCGACGGTTATTGCCGAATCCGCAATATTGAAGGCAGGCCAGTGGTAACCGGCTACATGAAAGTCGAGAAAATCGATGACCGCTTTATGGGCCAGTCGGTCTATCGCATTGCCAAGCGCGCCACCGATGACCAGCCCAAGCGAGACTGCCAAGAACCGGTTCTCAGCACGGCGCATCCAGAACCCCAGAAATACTGAGATCAGCGTCGCAAATGTAGCGAAAGCCGGTTGGACCCACCACGCGTCACTGGCGAACAGACCGAAGCTCACACCGCGATTGCCGACCAGGACGAAATTGAAAAAGCCAGTTACCTCGATGATCCGCGGTGGGTTCATGACTTCCGTCAGGATCACCCATTTACTGAGCTGATCAAGCGCGATGACAATCGCCGCACACCCCAATCCAAGCGGGAGCAAGGCGTTTCTCCCTATTCGGCGGCCGTACGCATGGTACGAACCACGTCGGCGCAACGGCCGCAGACACCGGGCAATGCAGGATCGGCACCCACGTCAGGAAGGACCCGCCAACAGCGCTCGCACTTCTCACCGGCCGCCGGGTTCACGACGACGCCGATTCCCGGCACCTCAGGCAGAGTAAAAGCGTCGTCGGGCGGCGAGCCTTCCACCAGGCTTACGCCCGACGTAATCGCAATTTCCGCCGCATCGACGCCCTGATAGGCGGCGAGCGCTTCCGCCGTCATATACACGGTCGGCGATGCCTGCAGGCTCGATCCGATCCGTTTCTCGGCGCGTTCAATCTCCAGCGCCCCGGTCATCACGCGCCGGACCTGACGTACGGTCTCCCACTTGGCCGCCAACTTTTCGTCCCGCCAGTTATCAGGTAGCTCGGGAAACTGCCGTAGATGCACGCTGTTGTCCGCCGCATCGCCGGTGCGCGCGAGCCAGGCTTCCTCCGCCGTGAAACAAAGAATCGGCGCGAACCAGGCGGTCAGACAGCTGAAGATCTCGTCCAGTACGGTCAATGTCGCGCGCCGGGTCGGGTTCTCCTCAGCGTCGCAATACAGGCTGTCCTTGCGGATATCGAAATAGAATGCCGAAAGATCGACCGCGCAGAAATCGTGCAATTCCCTGAAAATACGGTGGAAATCGTATTCCGACGCGCAAGACCGTACCAGCCCGTCGAGCCCGTGCAGCCGGTGCAGAATCCAGCGTTCCAATTCCGGCATATCCTCGACCGCCACCCGTGCCGACGCATCGTAGGTCCGCAAGTTTCCGAGCAGCCAGCGCAGCGTATTGCGCAGACGCCGATAGGAATCGATCAGGCGCTTGATGATCTCCGGTCCGATCTTCAGGTCTTCCGAGTAATCGGAGGCGACCACCCAGAGGCGGAGCGTCTCCGCGCCGTACTGATCGGTAACTTCCTGCGGCACCACCACGTTGCCGAGCGACTTCGACATTTTGCGGCCGTCCTCGGCCATGACGAAGCCATGGGTCAGCACGCTTTCGAACGGCGCCCGGTCGCGCGTTCCGCAGGCTTCCAGCAAAGAGGAATGAAACCAGCCGCGATGCTGGTCGGAGCCCTCTAGATAAAGCGAGGCAGGCCAATGCAAATCATTGCGGTTTTCCAGCACGAAACTGTGCGTCGAACCCGAATCGAACCAGACATCCAGGATGTCCGTGACTTGCTCATAGGCGTCCGGGTCCCGTCCGTCGCCCAGGAACCGCGCCGGCGGACCGGCGAACCAAGCGTCCGCGCCCTCCGCTTCGAAGGCGTCCACGATCCGTTGACTGACTTCCGCATCGACCAGGATCGCACCGGTCGCTTTTTCCACGAACACGGTGATCGGCACGCCCCAGGCCCGCTGCCGCGAGATGACCCAGTCGGGCCGCTGCTCGATCATGCTGTAAAGTCGGTTGCGGCCGCTCGCCGGGTAGAACGCCGTCTCGTCGATCGCCTTCAGCGCCTTGCCGCGCAACCCTTCCGCACCCTTCTCGTCGCCCATGGAGATGAACCATTGCGGCGTATTACGGAAGATCAGCGGCGCTTTCGAGCGCCAGGAATGCGGATATTGGTGATTCAGGCGGCCCCGCGCCATCAACGCACCGGCCTGCACCAGCATATCGATCACAGACTGGTTGGCATCGCCTTCCTTGCCGTTCTCGTCATAAATCCGTTTCCCGGACAGAAGGGGGACGTGATCGTAATATTCGCCTCGTTCGCCCACTGTGTGCGGCACTTCCGTCAGCCCGACATCGGTGAAGACAGCGCGGTTCTGCACGAACGTATTGTAGTCGTCCGCACCGTGGCCGGGCGCGGTGTGCACGAACCCGGTGCCGGCATCGTCGGTGACATAGTCGCCCGGCAACATGGGCACGTCGTAGTCCCAGAATCCCTCACCGTCGGCAAAATCGCGGAACGGGTGCGCGCACCGAGCGATGGTGGCCGGATCGACATCGCCCTGGCGCGTCCAGGACTCAATCCGGGCCGCCTTCTGAACGCTTTCGGCCAGCATATCCGCAAGAATCAGCCTCTCGCCGGGTTTCGCCCAATTGTCTTCCGGCGCTGCCGTGATCTCATAGACGCCATATTTGATGCTGGATGAATAGACGATGGCTCTGTTCGCCGGGATCGTCCAAGGGGTCGTCGTCCAGATCAGAACGGCGGCACCGTTCAGCGCGTCCTCGGCCGTTTGGACGATCGGAAACTTCACCCAGATCGTCGGCGAGACGTGGTCTTCATATTCGACCTCCGCCTCGGCCAGGGCCGTGCGCTCGACGACGGACCACATGACCGGCTTGGAACCGCGATAGAGCTGTCCTGATTCAGCGAATTTTAGAAGTTCCGCGGCGATCTGTGCTTCGGCGTGATAGGCCATCGTCGTGTACGGATCATCCCAATCGCCGACGACGCCCATGCGCTTGAATTCCTCGCGCTGCACATCGATCCAGTGATCGGCAAATTCGCGGCACTCCTGCCGAAATTCGACGATCGGCACTTCGTCCTTGTCGCGGCCTTCTTCGCGATACTTTTCCTCGATCTTCCACTCGATCGGCAAGCCGTGACAATCCCAGCCCGGCACGTAGTGCGCGTCCTTGCCGCGCATCTGCTCAAACCGATTGATGATGTCCTTTAGGATCTTATTGAGCGCGTGGCCGATATGCAGATGGCCGTTCGCGTAGGGCGGGCCGTCATGCAGGATAAAGGGGTCGCGCCCCGCCGACTGCGCGCGCATCTGCCCCCAGAGGTCGATATCCGCCCAGCGCGCCAGCAATTCCGGCTCGCGTTTCGGCAAGCCGGCCTTCATCGGGAAATCCGTCTTCGGCAGGAAGACCGTATCCTTGTAATCCGCGCTCATTGCACGGGCTCCATTTCCGCCATAATCCTTGGTTTTCCGCCTATTGGCGGGCGCGCGATCCTATGCGTGGCCCGTTATGAGGTCAAGACGCGCCAGCGGCGCGTACGGTGAGGACTCGGCGGGCCGTCGCACCGTCTTCGTCGATCTGGGCCTTCAGCGCCTCCAGACCGTCGAATTTCCGTTCCGGCCGCAAATATTCGATCAGTGCAATCCGCAGGTTCTGGCCGTAGAGATCGCCCTCGAAGTCGAAAAGATGCACCTCCAACAGCAGGCTGTCACCGCCGATGGTCGGCCGGTTGCCGAAATTGGCGACACCATCGATCCAACGCAGATCACCGCCTTCCTCCAGTCCGGCCCGAATAGCGTACACGCCGCGCGCCGGCCGTATGTAGTCCGCAATATCAATGTTGGCGGTTGGAAATCCGAGGGTGCGGCCGCGCTTGTCGCCATGTTCGACCGTGCCTTCGATTTCGAAGGGCCGGCCCAGCATCGCTGCGGCATGACCCGGTTTCCCGGTTTCCAGTTGCTCGCGGATATGGCTGGAGGAATAAATCTCCGCGTCGGCGGACGCGACCGGGGCTACCGTCATAACCGCATATCCGTTCTTTTCGCCCAGCGCTTCAAGCAACGCGGTATCACCGCTGCGCTGATGGCCGAACCGGAAATCCTGCCCGACGACGACCTGTTTGGCGGCGAGACCTCGGACAATCACATGCTCGATGAACGCTTCACCGCCCAATTGCGAAAGCGCTTCATCGAAGGTCAGTGCGATCAGGGCATCGACCCCCAACGCTTCGATGTGGTGCGCCTTGTTCTGAAACGGCGTCAGTCGGAACGGCGCATCGTGCGGCCGGAAAAAACTTCGTGGATGCGGTTCGAATGTCAAAACAACCAAGGGGGCTTCCGCCTGACGCGCCAGATCGCCGCCGCAACCGATAACAGCCTGATGCCCGCGATGCACACCGTCGAAATTGCCCAGCACTACGACGCCCGCGCGCGCGCTTTCCGGAACTTTTTCAAGGTCCCTGATGATTTGCATATTCAATCCGCCTTTCGTCCCCCGGATGGGCCGAACCTATCGCGCCCGTGCGAAACTGTGTAGCGGAATTCCGTAGCGACGGATTCTGTGGCTGCTATAATCCGGCCATGCCACTGCCGCATGCGTTCAAAGCCGACCCCCATGACCATCAGCTTTGCGTCGATGAAGCGATCGAGGTCGCGACCCGAATCTGCGCCGAGCGCGGCATGCGGTTCACAAAAATCCGCGAGCGCGTGCTGACCCTGGTCTGGAGCGGCCATCAACCGATCGGCGCCTATGCGATCCTGAAGGCTCTGCAGTCGGAGTATCCGCGCGCGGCTCCACCAACCGTCTACCGCGCGCTCGACTTCCTAATCGAGATCGGTCTGATTCACCGGATCGAATCGATGAATGCCTTCGTCGGCTGCACCCACCCCGATGAGCGACATGCCGGCCAGTTTTTAATCTGCAAAAACTGCGGTGCCGCGGCCGAATTGGACGATCCGCAGATAAACGATGCGGTACAGCGCACTGCCGGCGCGCTTGGCTTCCTGGCGCAACGCCAGATGATCGAAGTTACGGGATTGTGCCCGGATTGCCGGCCCGCTGCGACCGGATAGAAGCATGACCGAAGTTCAAATTCACGAATCCGGCGAACGGATACCGATTTCTGTTCTCACCGGCTTCCTGGGCAGCGGCAAGACGACCTTGCTGTCGCGCCTGCTGCGCGACCCCGCGATGAGCGACACAGCCGTCGTTATCAATGAGTTCGGTGAAGTCGGCCTGGATCACATGCTGGTCGAGTCGTCGAGCGACGATGTGATCGTGATGGATAGCGGCTGCCTGTGCTGTACGATTCGCAGCGATTTGGTCGACACGCTGCGCAGCCTGTTCCGCCGCCGGGTGACCGGCGAGATCCCGGATTTTGCGCGGCTGGTCATCGAAACGACAGGCCTGGCCGATCCCGCCCCGATCCTGCACACCTTGATGACGGACCCGCTATTGGCGGCACGCTATAGGCTGGACGCCGTCATCACGACGGTGGACGGCGTAAACGCGTTCAATCAGTTGGATACCCAATTCGAGCCGATCAAACAGGCCGCGGTCGCGGACCGGCTGCTCATAACCAAACGCGACCTGATCGATGAGGACAAAACGGCAGCGCTGACCGAGAGGCTGCGCGCGATAAACCCCGCCGCGCCCATTCACCCGATCACGCAAGGCGCGATCGATCCGGACACGCTGTTCGGCGCCGGCCTGTACGACCCCGAAACCAAATCTCCGGATGTCGCCCGCTGGCTCAAGGAGGAGGCCTACGCGGCGGCGCATGACGACCATCATCACCATCACGAAGACGTCAATCGCCATGATGACCGTATCCGGTCCTTTTGCCTGACGTCGGAGACGCGCATGCCCTGGGACGCGTTCGCGGACTGGATGGAAGCCCTGATCTCGACCCATGGCGAAGCCTTGCTGCGAATAAAGGGCATTCTTCACGTCACGGATACGGACAATCCGGTGGCGGTGCACGGGGTACAGCATATCTTTCATCCGCCGGCGATGCTGGACGCTTGGCCCGACGACGACCGGCGCAGCCGTATCGTGATGATTACCCGCGATCTCAATCGGGAGCCCGTCGAGCAAATGTTCCGCGCCTTCGTCGAAGCGAACCAAACGTGAGCGAGGCTTCTGCCCCGCGTACCGTTGTTTTCGACCTCGGCGGCGTGCTATTCGACTGGAATCCGCGCCACCTGTAACCCAAAATGTTCGACGATGAAGCCGAAATGGAACGGTTTCTTCGCGAAATTTGCAGCAATGCGTGGAACCTCCAGATGGATCGCGGGATGCCATTCGAAGAGGGCGTCGCGACATTGTCGCAGAAACACCCCGATATGGCCCCTTACATCGAGGCTTTCTGGATTCGCTGGGAGGAGAAGATCGAGGGCCCGATCGACGGCACCGTGGAAATCCTGAGGCGGTTGCAAGCGAGAGGCGTTCCGCTATATGCGCTGAGCAACTGGTCCGCCCAGACCTGGCCAATTCGCCCGCGACCGGTTTACGTTTCTCGAACTGTTCAAAGGGCTGGTCATTTCCGGCTTTGAGGGCACGATGAAACCGGAAGAAAAAATCTTCCGCATTCTTCTGGAACGCCACGACATCGACCCGGCGGCCGCCGTCTTCGTCGATGATCGGGTAGAGAACGTTGCGGTCGCGGAACGGCTTGGAATTCGCGGCGTTCATTTTACCGGCCCGGCCGAACTTTCTGCCAACCTGTCGCGTATGGGCCTGCTCTGAACCGTTGCGTCAACCGCGGTTAACGGGAAGTTGACAGGGTTCCGGCAAGTGCGGATACTCCGCGCCTTTCGCAACGGAAACGCCGATTACAGGCATATTTGGGAGGCTCTGCGATGTCCGCAGTCATGTCGACATATGGTCGTTACGATCTGGAGTTCGAAAGAGGCGAAGGCCCCTATCTCTACACGACCGACGGACGACGATTCCTCGATTTTGCGGCCGGCATTGCCGTCAATTCACTGGGCCATTCCCACCCGCATCTGGTGAAGACGTTGCAGGATCAGGCGGCCAAACTGTGGCATGTCTCGAACCTCTACAATATTCCCGACCAAACCCGATTGGCCGACCGGCTGGCGGAAGCGACATTCGCCGACAAGGTGTTCTTCTGCAGCACAGGGTTGGAAGCGATGGAAGGCGCGATCAAACTGTGCCGCCGCTATCATTTCGCCAATGGCGCACCGGAGCGCTGGCGCGTCGTGACGGTCGAAGGAGCATTCCATGGCCGTTCGTTGGCGACCATCGCCGCGGCCAAGAACGAGAAGCATCTGGAGGGCTTCGGCCCGCCGTCGGACGGTTTCGATCAAGTACCCTTCAACAATCTGAACGAACTGCGCAACGCCATCGGGCCAGAAACCGCAGCGATCGCGTTTGAGCCTATCCAGGGCGAAGGCGGTATCCGCCCGGCGGACCTGGATTATCTGCGCAGCCTGCGGGAAATCGCCGACGAGTTCGGTGTGCTTCTATTGTTCGACGAGGTGCAGTGCGGCTATGGAAGGACCGGCAAACTCTTCGCCCATGAATGGGCCGGCATTACGCCCGATGTCATGGCGATCGCGAAGGGTCTCGGCAGCGGCTTCCCGATCGGTGCCGTCATGGCAACCGAAGAGGCGGCGAAGGGCATGGTACCCGGGACCCATGGAAGCACCTTCGGCGGCAACCCACTCGCCGTCTCCGTCGGCAATGCCGTGCTCGATGTGTTGCTCGAAGACGGTTTCCTGGATGGCGTCGAAAAGAAGGGCAAAATTTTGTGGGATCGCTTGAGCGAGGTCGTGAGCCGCTATCCGGAGGTCTATAAGTCGGTCCGCGGTGCCGGTCTCATGGTCGGCATCAAGTGCGTCGTCCCGGCGGGCGACGTTGTCGTCGCATTCCAGAAAGAAGGGATGCTGACTGTCCCAGCCGGCGAGAATGTGGCGCGTCTGTTGCCCCCGTTGAACATCGAAGAAAGCCATATCGACGAAGCGATCAAAATCGTTGACCGGGTCGGAAAAAACTGGACCGCGGGCGATGGCTGAGCCGAAGCACTTCCTCGATATCGAGCCCTTCGATGAGGACACGCTGCGGGACATGTTCGCCCTCAGCAGGGGGTTCAAGGACGGCACGGCCGCGAATATGCGGCCCCTGGAAGGAAAGTTCCTGGCGCTGGTGTTCGAGAAGCCGTCGACCCGCACACGGATCAGCTTCGATGTCGGCATGCGGCAGTTGGGCGGCGAAACGGTTCATCTGACCCACAGTGACGCGCAGCTTGGGCAAGGCGAAACGGTGGCCGATACGGCACGCGTCCTTTCGCGCTTTGTTGATATCATCATGATGCGGACGACCTCGCCCGATAAGCTGCACGAGATGGCGGAATACGCCTCGGTGCCGGTGATCAACGGCCTGACCGACGACACCCACCCGTGCCAGCTGATGGCGGATGTCATGACCTTTGAAGAGCACCGCGGACCAATCCGCGACCGCGTGGTCGCCTGGAGCGGTGACGGCAACAACATGGCGCTGAGCTGGATCCAAGCCGCGGTTCGCTTCCATTTCGAGCTGCGTCTTGCTTGTCCGCCCGAATTGTCTCCGGATCCCGAGACCCTTGCCTGGGCGAAAAAGCAGGGAGCGCGTGTCGAGCTGACGACGGACCCGCACGCGGCGGTCGAAGGTGCGGACTGCGTTGTCACCGATACCTGGGTGTCGATGAACGATTCCAAAAGCGAATCCCGCCACAATCTGCTGCGCGCCTACCAGGTCGATGACAAGCTGATGGCGGAGGCGAAGCCGGACGCGATCTTCATGCACTGTTTGCCCGCCCATCGCGGCGAAGAGGTAACGGAGAGCGTGATCGACGGGCCGCAGTCGGTGGTCTGGGACGAGGCGGAAAACCGCCTGCATGCCCAGAAGGGCATCCTCGCCTGGTGTCTTTCGTGACAGAGGCGACGCTGCCCGAGGGCGCCGACGATTTCATACGGCCGTTCATGATCGATGCGAATGGGCTGCACGGCCGGCTTGTCCGGCTGGGTCCGGCATTGGATACGCCCTTGTCCGCACACGACTACCCGCAAGCCGTGGCCGAGCTTCTCGGTGAATCCTTGGCGTTGGTTTCAGGCTTGTCCGCGGGGTTGAAATTCGACGGGGTCTTCAGCCTTCAGGCGCGCGGCGACGGACCGGTTAAAATGCTGGTCGCCGATGTCACGACGGACGGCGCCATTCGCGGCTTCGCCGACGTGCGCGACCCAATCCCGGAAGATTCGGCCGATGCGCCCGTACCGCGGCTGATCGGCGCCGGCCGTCTCGCCTTTACGGTGGATCAAGGCCCGGATACCGAGCAACACCAGGGCATTGTCGACCTGCAAGGCGCCAGCCTGGCGGATTGCGTCCACCATTACTTCCAGCAGTCGAGCCAATACACCGCTGCGGTCAAGCTCGCCTGCCGCCACGATAGTAAGAATGGCTGGCGCGGCGGCGCACTGGTGTTGCAGCGCCTGCCGGAGGACGAAAAACCCTTCGAACGGGAGCGGTTGGAAGAAGGATGGCGCAAGGCGTTGGCGATGATGGGAAGCTGTACGCCAGAAGAGCTCTGCGATATCGGTCTCGATGCGGACGCGCTGCTTTTTCGCCTGTTTCATGAGGACGGTGTGCGTGTCTTCCCGGAGCGGCCACTTCGGTTCTCCTGCAAATGTTCGCCCGCCCGGATGCAGGCAGCGGTCTCCATGTTGAGTCCGGAAGAGCGCGAAGAGATGACGATCGATGGAAAAATTATCGTCACCTGCCAATTTTGCAATGCGGAGCAGAGTTTCGACCCGGCTGCCCTGTCACCACCGACTTGAAGCGGCATTGCCGCCCCCGCATATTGCAGGGGCGCACTACAACTGAACTACAGAGGAATTGTTCATGCGGCTCAACTCGTTCCGGACCGCTTGCGTCGTTGCATTGTTCACGTTGACCGCCTGCGTGACCGCCGGACCGCAGCCGTCTTATCCGGAGATCACATTCTCGCACCTGCCGCCCATTGAACTGAAGGTCGCGGAGATCGTTTACGAACCGCGTTACCAACCGCCCATCGCCGCGCCGAACATCGGGCACGAATTTCCGACACCGCCCGCGAAGGCGGTGGAACGCTGGATTTCCGACCGGCTGAAAGCGGTCGGGACGGTCGGGCAGGCGAAGATCGTGATCCGGCGCGCGACCGGGACCGAGACCAAATTGAAGGTGACGAAAGGGTTGACCGGCGCCTTCACCACGGACCAGGACTGGCGCTATGATGCGCATGTCGAAGTGGCGATCGAAGCCGTGGATCCCAATCGAAAAATCACCGCGCAGGCCAGCGCGGCAGCGCAGCAAAGCCGCACAATGCCGGAAGATGCGAGCCTATCCGAGCGGGAAGATATCTGGTTCGCGCTGACCGAGACCGTCATGCGTAAATTCGACACGGCGTTTGAAGCCCAGATTCGCAAGGATCTCGCGAAACTCATAAAATGACGCCGAAGAATTCGGCGACAGGAGGCAAGACCATGACAGTGCAGGCCGATATCGAACAGAAGCTCGCGGAAACGCTTACGCCCGCCCATCTGGAAGTCATCAACGAAAGCCACATGCACAACGTGCCGCCCGGCTCGGAATCGCATTTCAAGGTCGTCATCGTGACCGACGCCTTCGACGGCGTCTCGCGGGTTCGCCGCCATCAACAGGTGAACGGGATCCTCGCCAAGGAGCTGAAGGAAGATATTCACGCGCTCTCCATGCAAACCATGACACCCGACGAATGGACGGCCCGCGGCGGCCAGGTCATGGCGTCACCGGAATGCCTGGGTGGCAGCAAGCACGACAAATAGACATTTCCCGGTAACGGTAACACACGCATTGGCGCGCGCGGCGCGCCATCTTTTATTCAGGGAGGACTCAATATGACCATCGACTTGTACACCTGGGCCACGCCGAACGGCCGCAAAGCGTCCGTGATGCTCGAGGAGGTCGGCCTCCCCTATACGGAACATGCGATCAACATCAGCAAGGGCGACCAATTCGAGCCGGAGTTCCTGAAAATTTCACCGAACAACAGGATCCCCGCCATCGTCGATCCCGACGGACCGGACGGCAGCCCGATATCGGTTTTCGAGACCGGCGCGATCCTGATCTATCTCGGTGAAAAGACAGGCAAGTTCATTCCGACCGATGCGCGCAAGCGAGTCGCCGCCATGGAATGGCTGATGTGGCAGATGGGCGGCTTCGGTCCGATGCTGGGACAGGCTCACCATTTTCTCGGCCTCGACACCGAGGTGCCTTATGGCAGCGAACGCTATGTCAAGGAATCGCACCGGCTCTATGGCGTGATGGACCGGCGTCTGGCGGACAATGAGTATCTTGCCGGGGACGAATACTCGATCGCCGACATCGCCTGCTATCCGTGGGCGCACCGCCATCCGCGGCACAAGGTCGATATTTCGCAGTTCGAGAACGTGCAGCGCTGGTATGACGCGATTGGCGTGCGGCCAGCCGTGCAAAAAGGCATGCCGACCCTCGGCGGCATCAATATGTAACCGAGGGAGTCACTATGCGTTACGCACGGTTCGAAAAGGACGGCACGATCGCTTGCGGCATTGTCGAGGGCGATATCATCAAGGTCATTGCAGGCGAAATCCTCGACGGCGGGGCACCGACCGGGGAAACCCATGCGCTGGACAGCGTCCAACTGCTGCCACCGATTATTCCGGAAACCTTTTATGCCGCCGGCTTGAACTATGTTGCCCACATTAAGGAACAGGCGGAGTCGCGGGGGGCGAAACCGAACATTCCGGAAAAACCGGACATCGGCTATCGCGCCAACAATGCGCTGATCGGCCATAACGAAACCATTGTCATTCCGAAAGACGCCACAGACTTGGTGGAATACGAAGCGGAGTTGGTGGTGGTGATCGGCAAACAGGCGAAGTACCTGTCGGAAGCGAACGCGCTGTCCTGCGTCTTCGGCTACACCATCGGCAACGATGTCAGCGAGCGGACCTGGCAACGGGGCGACCGCACCTTTTGGCGCGGCAAGAACGCCGACACGTTCAAGCCGATGGGCCCCTGGATCGAAACCGACCTCGACCTGGACAGTCTCGAGACAACGGTGCGGCTGAATGGTGAAGAGACGATCCGGTTCGAGACCAACAACATGCTGTTCGGGGTCGAACGCTATATCAGCGCCATGTCGCAATATCTTACGCTCTATCCCGGCGACGTGATCTGGATGGGCACCGAGGGCAAGTCGCCGCAGATGAAGCATGGCGACGTGTGCGAGATCGATATCACCGGCATCGGTACCCTGCGCAATCCTGTCGTGCGAGAGGGCCACTAGGCAGCAAATTCTTCTGACTCCGGAGGAATCGCGGCCGCCGAATCGTCGGTCGGTTCGGGAGTCACCGTCAATAAGGCGACGCCGCCGGGCGCGTGAGCCTTGTACCACTGTCCCCGGGGCACGATCGCAATAATTCCGGCGTGCAATTCCAGAACGCGCTTCTCGCCCGCGGCAAGGATCGTCAGCCGCACGCTCCCTTCGAGCACCTGAACGAATTGATCGCCCACAAAACACTTCTACGGCAAACCGCCATTCGAGAATCGTTCGATACGATCGTTCGAGCCTTTTCCCGACCCGGTCCGTCCTAATTATCGCGGAGGCGTATCCAAGGTCGCGCGGGTAAAGGTTTCGATGTAATCGAGCAGCCGGTCGGACGCCGCGCATGCGCGAATCCGGTCCCCATCGCCGATAGCCCGAGCTACTTCCGCGTGAAGCCGTGCGCAGAGGGGTAGGTCCGCCACCTCTTGATAGTGGATGAACCAGAACCGCCGCGACAGGGGCTGCATCAATTGCATCGCCTTGGCCGCAAATCCGTTGCGCGCCGCATCCACCGAGAGATCGTTCAACTCCCGGTCCAGCCGCAGGAAGGATCGGTCGTCATCGGTTTCCGCGGCATGCGCCATTTCGCGAGCAATGCCTTGAAATCGCTCTCGTTCAGCCTCGGTCGCCCGCTCCGCGGCATTTCCCGCGATAAGCCGCTCGACCTCCCGGCGCACTTCCAGGAGCTGCAATTGCGCCCGGATATCGATTTCCGAAATCAAGATTCCCCGGCGCGGCAGAACCACAACCAACCCCGCATGCGCCAGACGTTGCAGCGCTTCGCGGATCGGCGTACGGCCGATGCCGACATGTTCGCTCAATTGCGCTTCCGAGACGATGCTGCCGGGTTTGAGCCGCAGCATCACGATTTCCTCTTCGATCCGTTCATAGGCCAAATCGGTAAGCGAGGCATATACTTCGGTATCGTTGGCGGAGGCGATCGCCATGGGTGTGTCCTTGTCGCTCTGATATATCAGCAATATAGTTCAGGGATTATCGCCGCGAAAGCGCCGACAGGTTAAACGCCGACGTCACGACCGAGGAACGACCATCATGTATCCCGAACGCGTCCAGGACCATGCTCCGAAAATTCTGACCCAGATGCAACGGGACTTCTATTTCGAGAACGGCTATGTGATGCTCGAGTCCGTCGTGCCGATGGAAACCATCGAGCGGCTTCGCGCACTGACCGACGCGATGGTGGATCGCAGCCGATCGGTCGTCACATCCGACGCAATTTTCGATCTCGAGCCTGCCCACAACGCCGACACCCCACGCTTGCGCCGCCTGTCGTCGCCCGTCGCACAGGATCCGCTTTACTGGGAGTTCGCCTCTGAGTCGGTGATCGCCGACATCGCGGCCGATCTGGTCGGCCCGGACGTCAAATTCCATCACTCCAAGCTCAACTTCAAATGGGCCGAAGGGGGCGAGGAAGTGAAGTGGCATCAGGACATCCAGTCCTGGGCGCACACCAATTACAGCCCGCTGACCATCGGCACGTATCTGTACGATGTCGGCCCTGAGCAAGGACCGCTGGGCGTCATTCCCGGCAGTCACAAAGGCCCCCTGTTCAGCCAGTACAACGACAAGGACCAATGGACCGGCGATATTACCGACCGGGATTTGGAGACGGTGGCACTCGACACGGCGGAATATCTGATGGGACCGGCCGGATCGGTCACGGTGCACAATTGCTGCACCATCCATGGGTCGAAACCGAATCTGTCGGATCGGGGCCGGCCGTTGCTGCTCAACGTCTACTCGGCAGCCGACGCCTTCACCTACATGCCCAACCCCTTAAATACCGAGTTCGCCGGCGCCATCGTGCGCGGCAACGCGGTCCGCGAAGCCTTCATCGACCCGCGTCCCTGCGTCATGTCGCCGGATTGGTCGAAAGGCTACACCTCGCTCTTCGCCTTGCAGCAAAAGGAAGAATGGGGCGAGGATCAGATGGACCGGGTCGAACGGCAGCACCGCGAGACGGTCAGCGGCTGACAGCCCTCACCGCGGCGACTGCCAATCTGGCTAGCCGCAGCGCCGACAGCGAACCTTCGCGAAGATTTCGTCCCAGTCGCCATCGGTTGCCGCGTAATCCAGCAGACAGCGCAAGGCTTTCGACTCATCCGGCAGCTTGTAGCGTTCGGCAATCGTCTTCAGCATCTCATGCGCATCCGGATGGACCTCGTAGCCCATCTTGACCTTTGCACCCGCCATGTGAGCCGCCTCCCGCTAAAAGCCCCGGAACAGAATCGTCGGCAACCAAAGTGCTAGATTCGGCATCGCCAGCACGAATGCCAAAACCACCATGTGCAAGAAGATAAACGGCACAACCCCTTTGTACATGTGCATCAGAGTGATCTCCGGTGGGCTGATACCGCGCAAGTAAAAGATAGCGGGCGCCATCGGCGGTGTCAGATAGCTTGTCTGGATCATGATCAGGAAGCAAATAGAGAACCACACCTTCACAGAACCCGGATCCAGTTCGTAGAACGGGAAACCAACAATGATAGGCATAGCGATCGGTACGACGATTAGCATCAATGAGATCAGGTCCAACACGAAACCAGCAGCGAACGCCAACAATAGTAAAATCGCCAAGGTTTCCCAGTTGTTCAGCTGAGCCGCCTGCATCAGTTGTTGAACGCCAATCAACCCACCGGCAGCGGTAAATACACCCGCAAACATTGTGCCGCCGATCAGGATCAACAGGATCATTGCCGTAATTACGACAGTTTTATAAAGCGCTTCCTTCATGACCGCCACGGTAAGTGTGCGGTAGCACAAGCACATAATGACTGATCCCACAGCACCGCATCCAGCGGCTTCAGTCGGGGTCGCAAGGCCTCCTAAGATAGAGCCCAGGACCGTTGCGATCAGTAACGCCGGTGGGATAAGGGCGGTCGCCGTCATAGTCAGCTTCCGCATGAAGGGCGGATCGTTTTCGTCTGCGGTTACGCGCGGGCCGTCTTCGGGCCGGATTATGCAGCGACAAATGATATAGATGATATAGCTGCCCGCAAGCATCAGGCCTGGCAGGATCATACCGGCGAACAGATCGCCGATTGACACGTCCGCGACGGGACCGAGAATGACCACGACAACCGACGGCGGGATAATGGTACCCAACGATCCACCGGCGCAGATCGTGCCGGAAATCAGCGACTTGTTGTAGGCGTATCGCATCATCACCGGAATCGCGAGTAGCCCAACGACAGTTTCGGTTGCGCCTACGATACCCGTGGATGCAGCGAACACGACACATAGCAAAACCGTGCCAACGGCCAAGCCGCCGGGCAATCGTCTCGTCCACATATGTATCGCTTCAAATAATCGTTCAGCAACACCCGAACGCTCAAGCAACGATCCCATAAATATGAATAACGGAACAGCGCCTAGCACGTAATTTGAAGCGACATCGTCTACTTTCGCTAAGTAAAGTGCAACTGCGGCTTCATTGAAGCGAATAACCCCCCAAACAAGTGCAACACCCATCAGGGAAAACGCCACAGGAAATCCCATAAACAAGCAAAATAGCAGCGCCGGGAACATCCATAACGCAAATTCGACACTCATTATTCGAAGCCTCCCGGCAGATCTGGTTCTGGTACAACACGGCCCATGAGGACCAGAATGCACTTCAAAGCTTCAACAACCACTTGAAGGGTGAACAAATAGAAACCGAAGGTGAACGTAAATTTAAACGGCCATATCAACGGGTTCCAGGCCGATTCCCCAGATTGCTCGTTAAATTTATAGGCCTCGATAAAATATTCAAAAAGGCCCCACGAAACCCAAATAATCATTGGTAATAGTAGGAAAATATACCCTGTCAGATCGATTAACGCCTTCTGCTTCTCAGAAACACTATCGAAAAAGAAATCCACCCGGATGTGGCGGCGGAGCTGCGTGCAATAGGCAATCCCAAGCATAAGACTGGTGCCCATCATCATGTAAGATACTTCAAATGCCCAGAAGGTCGGCGCTCGGAATGCGTATCGCATAATAACTTCGTAGACGATTAGCATTGCAAGAAATGGAATTATACAGCCAGCAATAATTCCAAAAACTTTCACCATCTTTTCGATTGGTCGAACGAAATTAAATACATCACGCCCGATAAACGCATGTGCTAAGCCCCACAAGGCATAAAGAGCCGTAATGTAGAAAATTCCGACTAATACTCCGAGAAACCAGCCGTGTCCCTTTGGTTCACCCGAAAGGATCAACGAATGCGTTTCCGACCATACGCTAAGTACCGCGTCCATTACCCACATCCAATTTAGAATTACATAAACGGAATAAAGGGGGAGCGCTCTTCACGCTCCCCCTAAATTGTTCTTCTAATAATCGGTTTACTTAAGTATGTCGCCGATTGCCGTGCGCGTACCCGGACCTGAACGCATCTTCGAATATACGCTCATGTCATGCTGGAACTTACGCTGGTGGTTCAATGCCTTCTTGAACCATGCATTGCCCTCGATCTGCTTGTCCGCCCACTCGTTGCCGGCCTTCTGAGCGGCATCGATGAAGGATTGCTCCAAGCGAAGCATAGTATTGCCACCCTTCGCCATACGACGATACGCGAACAGATCGTTATAGGCGTGATTACGCCATGCACGGAATGTCCGCAGTTCACCCGCCAGTTCGATTAAATGCTGGTCGCGTTTAGAAATTTTATCCCAAGCTTTTTTGTTGAATTCACACTCTTGTGTGGCACCCGGTTGATGCACGCCCGGGAAAATAATGTATTTCGCAATTTTGTGGAAACCTACCGGCTCATTCACCGAAGGCGAACTCCACTCCGTGGCGTCGATAACACCGCGTTCCAGCGCCGGATAGACTTCCGCACCTGGCAGAATAACCGTTGTGGCTCCAAGGGAACCACCTACCTCTGCCCAAGCACCAGCCGTCCGCTGTTTAAGGCCTTTGTACTCGGCGAGATTGGTAACCTTGCGTTTAGAGTGCAGAAATATTTCTGCTGGGAAGGTACCACATGGAATCGACACAACACCGAACTTTTCCATCCGATATTGTTTCCACAGGTCAACGCCGCCAGCTTGATATAGCCACAAGAAAAACTCTTCTTCCGTCAAGCCGCCAACATAGCCACCGAAGATAACAGTCGTCTTATCGATCCCCCAGTCGTAGCCCATCCAATTATGGCCAGCCTGGCCTACACCGGATTTAACAGAATCCGTAACCTTAAGAGCCTTACCCAGCGTGCCTGCCGGGAAAACCGTAATGTTAACTCGACCCTCCGTCAGGTCTTTCACGACTGCTGCAAAAGATTTTGCGTCTTCAAGAGGCTTACCGCCGCCCCAAGGTGTCGCCATGCTCCAGTTGGCTTGTGCGAGAGCCGAGCCGGCCATCGCCATCATGCCCAGACCGGCGGCCGCGCCGACCGCCGTTTTGATGACATTTTTTAACATTTGGTCCTCCCTGTTATGGACTGGTTTGAGACTAAAGGTAGATTCTGCTGCCTCCACCTCATTCAGGAAATCACTTGCAGGCCCACCTCAATCCCTGGCCGCGAGTGTTCACCATTGCTGAAAATTGGTCAACCTTGTCGCGCTCTTCCCAATGCCAGCCCATTTCTTATTCCAAAATTCGGGGCCGCCCGGTGCGCGACGCACTCTCCCCTGTGATTATTTGCCCGTACAATACAAGTGACATATGAGAACGACAAGACGTTAGCACGAAACCATTTTTATCAGTCTGAAACCCTGCCTGCGCCCCGCAATCGCAAATTTGTTACAGCTCGGCGCGACAGTGTTTAAAGTCTGTTCACCAGCTACGGCCCTACGCGCCATATGGAGAACGGCCGGAACGGTGCCCAGAAAAGGCGACGTTCAACCCCGAGGAGGCGATATGAACGACAAGGCGAACACCGCCAGCGACATCCGGATGAAAGGCAGCGGTTACTATTCGCTCGCCACGACCGGCGCGAAGATCGTCATCGACAGCGCCATGCCCCTGATCCGCGGCGCCCTGGACAGGATGGATATCCGAGATGACGGCTCCGTCTTCGCGATGGCCGATATGGGATGCGCCGACGGCGGCACCTCGATCGATATGGTTGGCCAAGCCTTGCGGTACGTGCGTGAGAAGGCACCGTCCCGACCTCTGACCATGACCTATACCGACCTGCCGCGGAACGATTTCAGTCAGGTCTTTCACAATGTCCACGGCCTGACCGACCTGCCAGGCTACGCGCCGGATATCGACAATCTCTACGTCTTCGCGTCCGGCACCTCGTTCCATCAGCGCATCTTCCCGGACAATGCGCTTAATTTTGGCTTCTCCGCGACCGCCTCGCATTACATCAGCGAACGCCCCGGCCCGATCACAAATCACGTCCATATGGTCGGTGCCGAGGGGGCGGAGCTGGCCGCTTATACGGAACAGGGCCGCGCCGACTGGGAGCGCATTCTCGGGTGCCGCGCAGCGGAGCTGGTGCCCGGCGGGGGGTTGGTCTTGCTCAATTTCTGCCGCGACGAGAAAGGCCGCTATCTCGGCGGTACCGAGGGCGTGAACATGTTCCACACCTTCGATCGTCTGTGGCGGGAGATGGCCGAGGACGGCGCGATTACCATGGCAGAATATGAAGCCACGGTCTTCCCGCAATATTACCGCGACATCGATGAATGCAGCGCACCGCTGACCGATCCCAACTGCCCCGTGCACAAAGCCGGCCTTCGCCTAGATCACATCGAAACCAAGGTGATCGATTGTCCCTACCGGCTCGACTACGAGCAGCACGGCGACGCGGCCAAATTCGCCCGGGACTATATCCCGACCCTGCGCTCCTGGAGCGAAAGCGTCTTCTTCGCCGGCTTGTCAGAAGACCGGCCGCTGGAAGAACGCGCCGAACTTATCGATCACTATTTTGATTCCTACGGGACCTTCGTGCGCGAGAACCCGACCGGCCAAGGCATGGACTATGTCCACACCTACATGGTCATGCACAAGGAGTAACCGCGCGGCCCCGCTCAGCCCGCGGCTATCTTCTCCGCCACGCGCACGGTGCGATACATCGTACGCAATACGGGCTTTTCGATCAGTTTGTTGTCGAGCACCACAAGACCGCTGTCGCCTTCCTCGAAGGCGGCGATAACCCGGCGTGCGTGGGCAACGGCCTCTTCAGATGGGCTGAAGATCGCGTTCAACGGTGCGATCTGCTTGGGATGGATAGACCCCTTGCCGGTGAAGCCGAGCTCCTCAGCAAGTTGTGCCTCGCGTTCCATCCCTTCCATATCGTCGAGATCGAGATAAGGCACATCGATCACATCGAGGCCCGCGCCGGCGGCGGCATGAACGACACGCGAGCGGGCATAAAGCAACGTCTCCCACCTGTTCGCCGCGCGCAACTCCGCCGCCATATCAACGCCACCGAAGAACATCGCATCGATCCGGCCACTCGATTGGGCGATGTCGTAGGCGGCTTCAAGGCCCGCATTGGTCTCGATGATAACGTGCAGGCGGGTCAGCATATCGTGCTCGGTCAGCAGTTCGTCCAGTGCCTTCACCTCATCCGGTGACACGACCTTGGGCAGCATCAGCGCCGGCGGCGCTGTCACGGCGGACACTGCCGCCTGCACGTCGGCCATTCCGTCGGCCGTGCGCAGGCAGTTGATGCGGACGATCCGTTCGACGCCGTCTTTCGCCTGCGGCGTCTCGAACAGCTTCATCGTGCGCTCGCGGGCGTCCTGCTTATGGTTCGGCGCGATCGCATCCTCAAGATCGATGCAGACAATATCCGCGCCCGTTGCCAACGCCTTGGGAAACATGTCCGGACTGACGCCGGGCATGAATATAAAGCTGCGGCGCGGCTGAAACTCTTCGTTGTCCATGCTCTACAATCCGAGAACGGCTTTGGCGATGACGTTGCGTTGGATCTCGTTCGACCCGCCATAGATCGATGCGGCGCGCCGCAGCAGCCGCTCGCTCATCAATCCGACGCTGTGGTCCGGGCCGACCGGCGGTTCGTTCGCGTCGGGCCGCACCATGCTGGCATCGTAGGGCAGCGCGTAGAAACCCATCGCTTCGACGAGCAATTCGTTAAGCTCTTGTTCGATGGTTGTCCCGCTGATCTTGAGGGTCGACGATTCCGGCCCCGGATTTCCGCCGCCGGCAAGCGCCGACATCATCCGCAAATTGGTGATCTCCAGCGCGGAGAGCGAGACCTCGACTTTCGAAATACGCGACTTGAACCCATGATCGTCGAGCAACGAACCGCCCTCGGCACGCTCGATCTCGGCGATCTGTTTCAGCTTCTTCACCTTCTGCTTCGACTTGCCGACCCCGGCGATCCCGGTCCGCTCGTGACCCAGCAGGAACTTGGCGTAGGTCCAGCCTTTGTTTTCTTCGCCAATGCGGTTCTCTACCGGCACCCGCACATCGTCGAAGAAAACTTCGTTCAAGTAATGACCGCCATCCATTGAGATAATCGGCTTCACCGTCAGACCCTTGGTCTTCATATCGATCAAGAGGAAGGTGATGCCTTCCTGCTTCTTGACGTCAGGGTCGGTCCGGGTGAGGCAGAAGATCAAATCCGCCTTATGCGCCTGCGAGGTCCAGATCTTCTGGCCGTTGACGACATACTCGTCACCATCCAGTACCGCGCGGGTTTGCAGCGAGGCCAGATCCGAGCCCGAGCCCGGCTCCGAATAGCCTTGGCACCACAACTCGTCGCCGGAAAGAATGCTCGGCAGATAGCGGTCTTTCTGCGCCTGAGTGCCGAAAGTGTAAATAACCGGCCCGACCATGGTAATCCCGAATCCGCTGATCCGCGGCGCATCATTGGCGCTGTATTCCTCTTCGAAGATATGACGCTGGGTTACAGACCAACCGGTGCCGCCATACTCCACCGGCCAGGCCGGCGCGATCCAGCCACGCTTGTACAGCGCCTTGTGCCAGGCAACCATGTCGGACTTGGAGACGTAGGACGGCGTCCGCCGCACGACCTCGCGCACCGTTTCCGGCAGGTTTTCCTTGAAGAAAGCACGCACCTCCTCGCGGAACGCCAAATCTTCGTGGCTGAACAACATGTCCATGGGATCGTCTCCTTCGAACTCGGTCTATTCGTAAATTAGCAGCCGTTACTCGGCGGCATAGGCAAGAATCGGCTGACCAAGTAACGAGCTGGATTCCCGACCGTCAACACCCACCGGCACGTCACCCACCAAGGTGACGCGATAAAGCTGGCGGTCCGCATCAATCTGAAAGATATCGGATGGCGCCAGATGGCAGGTCGAGCGATTGTCCCAAAAGGCGATATCACCGGCCTTCCAGCGGAACCGCACCGTATAATCCTGACGCACCGCGTGTTCCCACAACAACTCCAGCAGTTGCTCGCTCTCGCGCGGCGCCAGCCCGACGACCTCTTTCAAAAAGGACGGGCTAACATAAAGGGCCCGTTCGCCGGTTTCCGGATGCACACGGACCAGCGGATGTTCGCTCTCCTGTCCCCGGGTGCGCAGCATCTCCTTATAATCTTCGGAGGATTCCGCCCCCTGCGGCGGCGCGAATTTGTGCACGCCGCGTAGCGTGTCGACGAACCCCCGCAGCGTGTCCGACAGACCGTTATAGGCCGCAACCAAATTGGTGAATTGGGTATCGCCGCCATAGGGTGGGATGTTCACACCGCGCAGAATCGATGCCGCCGGCGGGTTGATCGCCGCCGTGATGTCAGCGTGCCAGCCGGTCCAGGGTTTCTCCATCTTCGCGCCGGTCTTGTAGCGATTCGCCTTGCGGTGCTTGGCGATGGAGTAAATCTCCGGATAGTCCTCTACATTGCCAAACACGGCATGCCCGATCGTCAGTTCACCGAACTGTCTTGCGAAATCCAGGTGCTGATCGTGATCGAGATGCTGATCGTGGAAGAAAATCACCTTCCATTTCAGCAGAGCGGCACGAATCTCCTTCACCGCCTCGCTGGACAGCGGTTTTGTCAGATCGACACCACCGATTTCCGCACCGATATTAATCGTGACCGGATTGATTTCGATTTCCTTCGGTGCATCGGCCAATTCGAATGCTGCCACGTTGCTCATATCGTCTGTCCTCCTTCTATTCCGCCGCCCAGGCGGTAATCGGGTCGCCCTCGATCGCCTTTGAAGGCGTGCCATCGACCCCGACCGGCACGTCGCCAACCAAGGTGATACGGTAGAGCTGCCGCTCGCCTTCGACTTCAAATATATCGGTAGGCGCGTGATGGCATGCCGCCCGATTGTCCCAGACAGCGATATCGCCATCGCGCCAGCGGAAGCGCACCGTGTATTCCTGGCGTACGGCATGCTCCCACAACATTTCCATGAAATACTGGCTTTCACGCGGCGTCATGCCAACGATTTCCTTGAGATAGGACGGGCTGACATAGAGCGCCCGCTCGCCGGTCTCCGGATGCACCCGGACGATTGGGTGTTCGCTGACCAGTTTGCGGCGCTTGAAATAATCTTCATAGGCTTTCGTGCCGGGCTCCACCGCAGGCGCCGCCGTGTAATGAAGCCCGCGCAATGTATCGACGAAGGCGCGCAGCGTTTCCGACAATCCATCGTAAGCTGCCGCCAGATTGGTCCATTGCGTGTCGCCGCCATAGGGCGGCAGGGTCACCCCTCGCAGGATCGATATGGCCGGCGGGTTGATCGCCGAAGTGATGTCGGCGTGCCAGCCCGTCCAGGGCGCGACCATCTTCGGAGCACCGAACTGGTTTGCCGCGCGTTTCTTGGCGATCGAATAGATTTCCGGATAGCCGTCGATATGGCCGAACACCGCGTGACCGATGGTCGGCTCGCCCAGCTGTTTGGCGAAGGCGAGGTGGCTGTCGTGGTCGATGTCCTGATCGTGGAAGAAAATGACCTTCCATTTCAGCAACGCCGCGCGAATTTCCTTGACGGTATCCGCCGACAGCGGCTGGGACAGATCGACGCCACCGATTTCCGCGCCGATATGAATGCTGAGGGGGTTAACGTCGATGCTCGACGCCATGGGTCTTACTCCTGAAACTTACTGAGACCATGAGAACCTTTAGCGCAATGCTAGTGCGAACAGCCGTGCTTCACAATTGTTGCGGCTAAAAAGTCGCAGCAAAGCAACAAACTAGCCCTCGATCCATGCGTCCAGCGCGTCGTCATCCTCGCCCGGCACATGCACGACCGTGAAGGTAAAGGGGTCGCCGCCGAGAGGTTTCGTCGCGTCGAGACCCATCTTATCGACCCGCCCATCCGTCCCCGACGGGTCGAGACGGGACCCCTGTGCGCCGGCGACAACCATCAAATCTTCCGCCGCCTGAAACCGGGTCGCAACGGCCCATTCGACCGCATCCGGATTGAGGATATCAACATCCTCGTCGACAATGGTGACCTGCTTGATATCGGCGTGTCCGGCGAAAGCGCCCATCATGATGTTCTTCGGCTCGCCGTCCCATCGTTTGGCAATCTTGACGACCAGATGATAGCGGCAGACCCCGCCACGCGAGAGATGAACATCTTTGACGCTCGGAAATGTCCGCTGCAGATGGGCGATGAGTGACGCCTCTCGCGGGATACCGCCGAGCAGCAGATGTTCCATCGCCGCCGGCACGATGGTGTGGAACAGGGCGTCCTCGCGCCGTGTGATCGCGTCGATCACGATGACCTGACGCTTGCCCACCGGTCCATAATATTGCGGGAATTCGCCGAACGGCCCTTCCTCCTCGCGCACTTCCGGCAGCAATCGGCCTTCGATGACGATCTCCGCCTCGGCCGGCACGCGCACATCGTTCGTCTTGCATTTTACGACCGGCAAGGGCCCGCCATGCAGGGCACCGGCGACTTCCAATTCGTCCCGGTCTATTGGCAGGATCGCCTGCGAGGCGAGCAGCGTCAGCGGGTCGACGCCGACCGCGATAGCGACCGACAGCGGTTCGGCCGCTTCCTCTGCGGCATCGTAGAACCGATGCAAATCTCGCGGCAGTATCAAGATACCAAGCCGGTCAGGCCCGTTGATCTGTATCCGGTTGATCGAGACGTTCTGCACGCCGGTTTTTGGATTGGCCGCGATCACCAGCCCCGCCGTGATATAGGCACCGGAATCATGTTCGTTATGCACCGGGATCGGCAGTTCATCTCGAATATCAAAACCACTTTCGATGACGACCTGCTGCACAGGCGCGGATTCAGATGCGACTTCGGACCAGGGCAGCGGGTGCAGCACGGCATTGCGATAGCGGTCGAGCATATCGCTTTCATCCACCCCCATCGCTTCCGCGATCCACGGCCGGGACGCGACCAAACCCGAAATCACCGACAATTCATGACCGCCCGGCGCGGGAAACAATGTCGCCTTCTCGCCGTCCAGACGTTTGGCGATCGCCGCCAAGGTGAATTCCAGCGGTACATACGGTTTGGTCCGAACCAACCGGCCAGTCTCGTCCAACCGGTCGAGCCATGACCGCAAGGTCGTGAAGGGGGCATTCGGTCGCGCAGTTGTCATGCCTGGTCCGCCTTTCTCGTCTCGATTTCCGCTGGCACGTGCCAGGCGAGCGTCTCAGCGAATGCGGCCACCGCGCCGACGACGAACAAGGTCGGTGCCGACAGTTCGGCTTTTGCGATCTCGCCGGGCAATCTTGCCAAGGTCGCACTGATCACCTTCTGCGTCGGCAATGTGCCATTCTGGATTGCGGCTGCCGGCGTATCCTCCGGCAAGCCCGCTTGGATCAGGTTGTTGCAGATCCGATCGATCTTCATCAGCCCCATATAGATGACCAGGGTCGTATCCGGGTCAGCGAGCCGGTTCCAGTCCAATTCCAGTTCGCCATTGTCCGCCATGTGGCCGGTGACGAAATGCACGCCCTTCGCAAGCCCGCGATGGGTGAGCGGGATACCGGCATAGGCAGCGCAGCCCATTGACGCGGTGATCCCCGGTACGATCTCGAATGGAATCCCATGTTGCGCCAGGTGCAATGCCTCTTCACTGCCGCGTCCGAATATGAAGGGGTCCCCGCCCTTCAGCCGCACCACGCGCCGGCCGCTGCGTGCCTGGGTCACCAAGACGCCGTTGATCGTTTCCTGCGGCATGTAATGCTTGCGCGACGCCTTGCCCGCGAAAATCCGCTCCGCATCTACCGGCACCAAGGCGAGGACGCTTTCCGAAACAAGCCGGTCATAGACCACGATCTCGGCTCCCTGCAGTACGCGCAAGGCCCGCACGGTCAGCAGATCCGGATCGCCCGGCCCCGCACCGACGAGAAAGACCCGTGGTTCGCTAGCGTTCATTCTAAGAGAATTCCCTCGAAAAACGCGACGATAGTACACGGGCTAATGCAGCGACCCAACAGGCGTTCGCGTGGAAATGCATTGTGAAGTCGCTGTCTACCCCACCCACCCCCATCAAGAGGGAGAGAAAATTTATGGCGAAAAATCTTCCTTTGTCCCTTCCCCCTCGAGGGGGGAAGGCTAGGATGGAGGTGGAACCACCATTCATCCGAAAATGGAATGCAACAGGAGACCGCTATGCCTTATCAACCCTTCGACCTGACCGGCAAGGTCGCGCTGATCACCGGCGGCAATGGCGGGATCGGGCTCGGCATGGCGGACGCCATCGCGCAGGCCGGCGGCAGCGTCTGTATCTGGGGCACCAATCCAGAGAAAAATGCCACGGCGCTGGCGCAGATCGCAGCGCATGGCGCCGAGGCCGCGGCGATGGTTTGCGACGTCTCGCAGGAAGAAGAAGTTGAGCGCTGTTTCGCGGCAACATTGGAGCGGTTCGGCCGGGTCGATGGCTGCTTCGCCAATGCTGGCATCAGCGGCCGCGGCGCGCTGACGCCCTTCGTCGAAATGACCAAGGACTCCTGGGACCGCATCATGGGGGTTAATCTGGACGGCGTTTTCTACACCTACCGCGCCGCCTGCCGGCACATGATCGAGCGCGGCGGCGGCGGCCGCCTGGCCGTGACGGCGAGTCTCGCCGCCTTATCCGGCGCGGCCCGAAACGAGCACTACGCCGCGACCAAGGGTGCGGTCGTCTCGATGACCTATGCGCTCTCGGTGGAGATGGCGCGCTACGGCATCACGGCGAACGCGATCCTGCCCGGATGGATCGAAACGGCGATGACCGAGAGCGCCTTCAACTGGGAGAAGTTCGCCAACAACGTCAAGCCGCGCATCCCGATGCGGCGCTGGGGCGAAGGGTCGGATTTCGGCGGGCTTGCGGTCTATTTGATGTCCGACGCGAGCGCCTATCACACCGGCGACACTCTTCTGATCGACGGCGGTTACCAGAAGTTCTGATCGGCCACCTGTTTGCGGAACCGTCGGTCCCGCTTCAGGTACCACTCGCGGCTCATCGCTTCACCACGGTTCTTGAAACGCTCGGCGTAGAGCAAGCGCCAGTCGCGGCCGCGCGTCGACCGGGCCCCCTTGCCCGAATTGTGCGCCGCCAGCCGCTTCTCGAGATCCGTGGTCCAGCCGACATAGGTGCGCGTGCCGTCGGTGCTGCCGAGGATGTAGACGAAACAGGTCACTAATCGTCCGAGACGCCGCGCTTGCCGCGGGTCCTTTTGAGACCGGCGCGGCGTTTCTTGGCGTCGAGCCGGCGCTGCTTTGCCGCCTTGCCCGGCCGGGTCGGCCGCCGCCGCTTCGGCGTCACCGCGGCTTTGCGGATCAGATCCGCCAGCCGCTCACGCGCTTCCTCACGATTGCGCTCCTGGCTGCGGAACCGGTTTGCCGTGATCACCACGACACCGTCACGCGTCATGCGTCGTCCCGCCAGGGGTTTTAGCCGCAGAAACACGGCATGTGGCAGGTTCGGCGAATGCGCGGCATCGAACCGTAATTGCACAGCCGTCTCGACCTTATTGACATTCTGCCCACCCGGCCCCGGCGCGCGGATGAACCGCTCGACGAGTTCGTCTTCCGAAATCGTTATGGTCGCGGTGATGCGCAGCATGTGACTTCAATCTATCTCGAGTTAGGTGTTATCATAGCGCTTGGGAGTGGGTTTTTGCGTTAGAGGGGGAACATCATGCGACTGGCCACAATCTCGTCGATTTCTATCATCTTTGGATTGGTGTTTGCAGCCGCGGAGAGTGTGTCCGCCGCACAAATCTGCAGCGGATTCGGCCCGCAAACACCGCGCGATATCACCAGTATTTCCGGCACGAACAAGCGGCTTTTCACCCTCGCACCCGCGGCGACGCAACTGAACCTTTGCAACATCCACACCCATACCAACGCGGAACACAAAGGCCCTGGATTCTCCGTCTTCGCCGGCGCAGGCACGCATGGCGGCTACAAGTGCAACGACAGCGACAAGCTGACGGCTGCCGAACTCAAAGACCCGTCGAACGGCCATGGCGCCTTCCACGGCATCAAGCCAGGCGACACGATCGAGGTGCATTGGGTCCACAGCTCTTGCGACATCAAACCGGGCAAGGGTCTCGGTTCCTGCCTCAGCCCGAAATGCGCCAATCCGCAGCTGCGCGTCGAAACCCAGGTCTTCCTAGTGGTCAACGACAAGAGCGCGCTGAACTTCGCCGACTTCGCCTATGCGGGCAACGTGAAGAACGGTTTGCATCAGGCGAAGTCGCTCCCGTCGGGGACCGGCACGCCGGTCGTGTTCGCAGGTTCGACAACCGGCCCGAAATACACCCAGGCGCAATGCTCACCCCTGCAGGTTACCTGGAGCGTCCGGCCGCAATGCGCCAAAGTCGATGTGAGTTCGCTTTACAAGTGGGCCAAGGACGGCAACGTTTTCCGGGAAGACCACTCGCACGGCGTGCGCCAGCTCGTCACGGCACCGGAACTGTTGTCGCCGATCCGATAGGACGCAGCGTAAGAGATATCGACCTGATCGCAGACCCATGCTGATTTCCTCTCACCCCAACCCTGAATGGCCACCAAAGCCATTCAGCCCCAAGGAGAGGGGGCTTAAGGCGTACTCCACAAATAACCCTCTCCCTTGGGGAGAGGGCAGGGTGAGGGGATGAATTCGGCCACTTTGTGACTCCAAGGGCTCGTCTGCTAGGCTCGCCGCCAGCCATCATCCCGGACAGTGGAGACAATCATGAATGTGGGATTCATCGGCCTCGGCACCATGGGGGCCAGCATCGCGTTAAACGCGATCAAGGGCGGGCATTCGCTAACCGTGCACGACATTAACAAGGAGGCAGCGGCCGAACATCTGAAGCTGGGCGCGGCCTGGGCCGACACGCCGAAAGCGGTCGCCGAGGCGAGCGACGTCGTTTTCACCTCGTTGCCGGGGCCGCCCGAAGTGCAAGCGGTCGTGTTGGGTGAGAATGGGCTGATCGAAGGCTTCAAGCCCGGCAGCGCCTATTTTGACCTCAGCACCAACTCGCCAACAGTGATCCGCGACATCCATGCGGCGCTGGCCGAGAAAGACGTGCAGACGCTCGACGCACCGGTCAGCGGCGGCCCGGACGGCGCCCGCGACGGGCGGATGGCGATTTGGATCGGCGGCGACGAAGACGCTTACAACAAGTACCTGCCGGTGCTGAACAGCATGGGCGACGCCCCCTACTATGTCGGCCCGATCGGCGCCGGTGCGGTGGCCAAGCTGGTGCACAATTGCAGCGGCTACATCCTGCAGACGGCGCTGGCCGAAACCTTCACCATGGGCGTGAAGGCCGGTGTCAATCCGGAAGGGCTGTGGCAGGCGCTGCGCAAGGGCGCGCTGGGCCGACGCCGGGTGTTCGACACGTTGGGACGCCAGTTCCTGCCGGGTCGTTTCGACCCACCCGATTTCGCCCTCAAGCTCGCTCGCAAGGATGTGGCGCTGGCCTGCGAGGTCGGCCGTGAATTCGACGTGCCGATGCGCCTGGCGCACCTCACCTTGATGGAAATGACCGAAGCGTTGAACCGCGGCTGGGAAGGCCGCGATTCCCGCGTCGCCATGACCCTGCAAACGGAACGTGCCGGCGTCGATGTGCGCGTCTCCGACAACCGGATCGCCGAGATCCTCGCGGAGGACTCATGAGCATGAAAGGAAAGACCGCGCTGGTCACCGGGTCCGGCCGCAATATCGGCCGCGGTATCGCGCTGCATCTGGCCGGTGCCGGCTGCAATGTGGTCCTCAATGGCAGCCAGGACCGGGCGGCCTGCGAGACGGTCGCCGAGAAGGTCCGTGCCGCCGGCGCGGAAGCCACCATCGAAATGTGCGATATCGGCGATCGCGAGGCGGTCTTGGCTATGGCCGCCTCCGCGCTCGATCAATTCGGTACAGTCGACATCCTGATCAACAACGCGGCCATCCGGCCTGGCGGCGACTTCCTCGAGGTCTCCGAGGACGACTGGAACAAGGTGATGGATGTCAACTTCACCGCCGCCTTCCACCTCTGCCGTGCCTTCATGCCCGGCATGATCGCAAAGGGCTGGGGCCGCATCGTCAACTTCACCGGCATGAACGCACAGATGGGCGGGCACAGCCGGCCGGCGGTCACCGTCTCCAAACACGCCATGTGGGGCCTGACCAAGACGCTATCGCGGGACTACGGACCGAAGGGGGTGACGACGAACATCATCTCACCCGGCACCTTCCCCGATATCAGCGTCGATACCTCGACACCGGATTTCGAGGCGATGCGCCAGGCCAACCCGTCAGGCCGTCTGGGTACACCGGACGATATCGCCGCCGTTGTCGACCTATTGATGACCGACGAAGGCGGCTTCATCAACGGCCAGATGCTGCAGGTGAATGGCGGTGTCGTGAACCAGTTCTGACCATGGTCGAAATCTGGACACACGCTGTCGCCTCGCCGCGCGGCGTGATGAAGACCGCAATCGATTTGGAGAAGAACGGCTGGGACGGGCTCTGTGTCGTCGATTCGCAGAACCTGTCCGGCGATCCGTTCGTTGCGCTGGCGATGGCGGCGACGGTCACGGAGCGGATCGGGCTCGGCACCGGGGTCTCGAACTCCGTCACGCGCATCGCCGCCTCGATGGCGAGCGCCGTTCTCAGCGTTGACCGCATCTCGAACGGCCGCGCCCTGATCGGGCTCGGCCGCGGGGACTCCGCGCTCGCCCATATCGGCCGGGCGCCGGCGCGCATGAAGCAGTTCGAGACCTATCTGCGGCATCTGCAGGCCTATCTGCGCGGCGAGGCGGTGCCCTTCGACGAAATCGAGATGCCGGACGATGTGGCGCCCGCGGTCAGTCATCTCGGCCTCGCCGACGAGCCGGAGGAGAGCCGGATCACCTGGCTGTCCGGCGGCGAGCGCAAAGTACCCGTCGAGGTTGCGGCCAGCGGCCCGCTCGCGATCAAAGTCGCTGCCCGCCAAGCGGATCGCATCATGTTCACCCTGGGCGCGGATGCGGACCGCATCGCCTGGGGTATCGAGCTGGCCAAGCAGGCGCGCCGCGATGCGGGCCTCGACCCGGACGGCATCGCCTTCGGCGCCTATATCAACTGCGTGCCGGGTGACGATCTGGACCGGGCGCGCGACCTGGCGCGCGGCGGCCTCGCCACCTTCGCCCGCTTCTCGGTCATGCATGGCAAGCCGAACGGCCCGATGTCGCCGGAGGCGGCGCAGGCCCTGCAGAGCCTGTACGACACCTATGACATGAACAAACACACGCAAGACGACTCGCGGCAGGCGGCGGGCTTGCCAGCGGACTTCATCGACCATTTCGGCGTCGTCGGGCCGCCCGACCGCTGTATCGAGAAGCTGAAAACCCTGACAGCCCTCGGCCTCGACAAACTGTTCTTTGGCGTCATGTTCCGGTTGGTGCAGACGCCGGAAGGCCGCACCGCGAAGGCGTTGATGGAAAAAGAAATTCTGCCCGCCCTAAGGTAGCGGGCCTCCGAGAGGCTTGTGGGCGCGGTACAAGGACGCCTATTTTCAACAAAAGCTATCGCGACCGAAGGAAGATTCGACATGGCCGAACAAGCAGCCCAGGCGGAAATCGCACCGGCGATGGAGCATTTCGACGTCCTGATCGTCGGCGCCGGGATATCCGGGGTCGCAGGCGCCTATCATCTGCGCGAGAAATGTTTGGATACGAGCTTCGTCATCCTCGAATCGGAAGAAAGTTTCGGCGGCACCTGGTGGACGCACCGCTCGCCCGGCATCCGCTCCGACAGCGACCTGCACACCTTCGGCTACGGCTTCAAGCCCTGGGTCGGCCCGCCCATCGCCACGGCGGAGGAGATCCTGTCCTACATGGGAGAGGTGATCGAGGAGAACGATCTGGCGCAGCACATCCGCTACCGCCACAAGATTCTGAAAGCCGATTGGTCGGAAAAGGACAGCCGCTGGACCGTCGAGGCCGTACGGCTCGATACGGATGAGACGGTCCGGATCAGCGCCGACTTCCTGTGGATGTGCCAGGGTTACTACCGCCACAATGAGGGCTATACGCCCGACTGGGACGGCATGACCGACTTCAAGGGCCGCATCGCGCACCCGGAGAATTGGCCGGACGATATCGATTATGCCGGCAAGAAGGTCGTGGTCATCGGTTCCGGCGCGACGGCAGCGACGGTCGTCCCGGCGATGGCGCAGACCGCCGCGCACGTCACCATGCTGCAACGCACGCCGACCTTCTTCCGCACCGGCCGCAACGCCATCGAGATCGCCGAGCAGCTGCGCAGCTTGCGCATCGACGAAAGCTGGGTGCACGAGATCACGCGCCGGCAGATCATGTCCGACCAGTCCGCCTTCACCCAGCGCTGCATGACGGATTCGCAGGCGGTCGCGGACGAGCTGATCGGCAATATCCGCAACCTTCTGGGTTCCGACTTCGACGTGGACACGCACTTCACGCCGCCTTACCGGCCCTGGCGGCAGCGCATCGCCTTCGTCCCCGACGCGGATATGTTCAAGGCGATCGCGGCGGGCAAGGCGTCGGTCGTGACCGACCATATCGACCGCTTCACCGAGACCGGCATCAAGCTGCAATCGGGCGAGGAGCTGGAGGCCGACATCATCGTCACCGCAACTGGCTTCAACATGAACGTTATGGGCGACATCGCGTTCGCCATCGACGGTAAACCGCTCGATTGGCACGATACCGTGACCTATCGCGGCATGATGTTCACCAGCGTGCCGAACCTGGCCTGGGTGTTCGGCTATTTCCGCGGCAGCTGGACCGTGCGCAGCGAACTGATCGCCGAATTCGTCTGCCGCCTACTTAACCACATGCGCGAAACGGGCGCGAAAACGGTACAACCGGCGCTGCGGGCCGAAGACGCGGATATGAAGCTGTTCGACTGGATGGACGAGGAAGACTTCAACCCGAACTATCTGAAACGCGCCGTGTCCATCCTGCCGCGGCGGGGTGACAAGCGGGAATGGCGGCACACCCAGGATCACTGGAACGAGAAGAAGGAATTTCCCGCCATCGATCTGGACGGCGAGGAGTTCGTCTATCGCTCCGGCACGCGGTCGGATCTGGCCGCCGAATAACCGACACGCGTCGTCGAAGACGCGGGAGGGATCGACCGCATGATCTCAGGATACGAGCCGCCGGCCTTGCCCGAGACGCACTATCTCGACAACCGGATCTTCACCGACGCGACGATCTTCGCGCAGGAGCAGAAGGACATCTACGAGCGGGTCTGGCTGTTCATCTGCCATGAAAGCGAGCTCACCGCGCCGGGCGATTTCCGCACCGCGTCGGTCGCCGGCAAGCCGGTCGTGCTGGTGCGTGGGACCGATGGCGTCATCCGCGCCTTCTACAATGTATGTCGGCATCGCGCCGCGCCGGTGGTGCGCGAGGAAGCCGGCAACGCCACCGAATTCCAGTGCTTCTACCATCTCTGGACCTACGGGCTCGACGGCGCCTGCACCGGCATCACCAAGCCCGGCGGCTACGATGCGGTGCAGCTCGACCGCAGCAAGCTGGGGCTGATCCCGGTGCGCTGCGACAGCATCGCAGGCCTGGTGTTTGTCTGTTTGAGCGAAGAGACGGAATCGCTCAAAGATTATATCGGTCCGATCATCGACTCGGTGCGCGAACCGCTCGGCACGGCGCCGCTTTCAGTGTTCCACTACAACAAGGCGGAGCTGGGCGCGAACTGGAAGCTGTGGCAGGACAACAACAGCGAGCGCTATCACAGCCTGCTGCATTTCATAAACCGCAAGACCCAGCCCTGGGTCATCGCCAAGACCAGCCCGATGAAGCTGCGGCTGTTCGACAACGGCCATAGCGGTTACTGGTCGGATGCCGACGCCACGGTGACCTACGAAGCGGGCGGCTACAAAGACGCCTCGGTCGGTACCCTGCCCGGCATGCGCGACAACGAGATGCGGGTCATCAACATCTTCCCCGACCTGATGATCAACATCCGCGCCAATGTGGTGCGGCTCGACCGCATGGTGCCGCTCGCACCCGGAAAGACCCTGGTCGAATGGCGCGGCCTCGGCCTCACCGACGTGCCGGAAGCGGTCGAAAAGGACCGGCTGCGCCACCACAATATGTTCTGGGGACCGGCCGGGCGCAATCTTGGCGAGGATGTCATCGCCGTCGAGGCGCAATGGGCCTCGATGGCGACCGACGTGGTGCGCTACAGCATCCTGGCCCGCGAGGAAGACCTCAACCCGACCGACGATGCCAATGTTCGCGCCTATTACCAGGAGTGGGGCCGCCGCATGGGCCGCCCCCCGCACGCGCCGCTCAACAGCGGCGAAGCGCAAGCGCTGTGAGTGACGCGGCGGTAGCGGCACTGCTGGAACAGGTCGCGATCTTCGAGATGATCCGGACCACGGCGGCGCGGCTCGACGACGAGGACCTGGAGGGCTGGCTCGCCCTGTTCGCCCCCGAGTCCTGCTACGAAATCAAGACCTACGGTCCCGAGATCCGGGCCGACATGTCCTGGTGGAACTCCGACCGGGACGAACTTGAGAAGATCCTGGCGGAAGCGAAGCTGCATGTACGCGACCCGGGCAAGCGCTTGCATCTGGTTACGCCGATCTCTGTCGACCTGTCCGGCGACCGCGCGACGGCCCTGTCCCACTTCGCCATCATGCGGACCGATCCCGACGGCAACAGCGCGGTCTACGCCGCCGGCCGCTACGAGGATACGTTCGTCAAACGGGAAGGGCGCTGGCTGTACGAAAAACACATCGCCGTGCTCGACACCCGCAAGATCGAACCGTTCACGCACCTACCGCTTTGATCGTCCGGCCGCC
>CAJWOT010000003.1 GCA_913044215.1 uncultured Rhodospirillaceae bacterium
CATCCTGCGGCGGCGCGGAAGCCACGATGCGCTTCACCCCGGCGACCTTCGCCGTGACCACGCTCATATGGGCAGAGGCTACCATCGGATATTTGCCGCCCGGGACATAACAGCCGACGCTGTTCACCGGAATATTGCGGTGACCGAGCACGACACCCGGCATCGTTTCCACCTCGAGATCCTGCAGGCATGCCTTCTGCTTTTCAGCGAAGTTCTTTACCTGCGCCTGGGCGAATTTGATGTCCTCGAGATCGCGTTTGGCGACCTTGCTCATGGCGGACTCGATCTCGCGGTCGGAAAGACGGAAGGCGTCGGGTGACCAGTTATCGAATTTGGCGGACAGTTCACGCACGGCCGCGTCGCCGCGCTGCTCCACTTTGGTCAGGATTCCTTCGACGGTTTGCCGGGTCTTTGCATCATCCTGGGCAACTTCCTCGGCGTCTTTACCCTGTTTCAAATACCGCGCCATCCTACTGTTCCCCTGTTTGTGAACTTTGGTCAGAACATAGCTATGGGTGCGCATGCCCGACAATGCATGTCGCCCAATAGTTTTGGTTTCTTTGACTGGAGGCCGATTAACCGGCCCAAAAAAACTTTTTTACCTACGCAGTAGGCTCGTCCGATGTGTCCGCTGGCGCATCGATACCCGCCTTCTTTTGTTCCGATTTTTCACGTTTGGCCTCGAGCCGTGCGGCCTTCTTGGCAGCTTTGGCACGTTCGCGTTCCAGGCGTTCAAACTTGTAGTTCGGTTTTCGCGGCACGTTCGTTCCTTTTCAAATTCGGCCTCTGCGCGAGGCGCCAATGCGCCCCGAACAGATGCCAAGTTCGCGGGCGAAAACCCGCTTCAATCTGGTCAGTCCATCGCAACCAGGTTTTCGGCAGACGACTTGCCGTTGCGGCCCGCAACCAGCTCGTATTCCACTTTCTGACCTTCGCGCAGGGTCGACATACCTGCCTGTTCGACGGCGGAAATGTGAACGAATGCGTCATTACCGCCGTCGCTGGGCTCAATGAAGCCGTAGCCTTTCTGCGGGTTGAACCATTTAACGGTACCAGATGCCATAGTGCTTACTCCTGTTTTGGCAAAATTCGTGTTATTGGTTGATACAATTCTTGTATTCGGGGTCTGTCGTTATCGCGATTTTGTTGAAAGCCTAGCCTTTACGGCCGACGCGGTCACGCGGCGCGTTTCGGCTGCCGCCCGCGTGGCGGCCGACGGCGCCGTTTCGACGGGCGCCGTTGCTGCTGACGTGCCGGTTTCTTCATGTCTTCCTTAGACGGTTCGGAAGCGCGGCTGGTGCGTTGCGAATGGTCTTCGACAACTTCGACCGACATTTTGATCAATTTCTCAATGTCCCGCAGGTACGCCCGTTCGCTCGGGTCGCAGAAGGAGAGCGCCGCTCCGCTGGCGCCGGCCCGTGCCGTCCGACCGATCCGATGGACATAACTTTCCGGTTCGTTGGGCAATTCGAAATTCACGACATGGGTGACGTCATCGATGTCGATACCGCGGGCCGCGATATCGGTCGCAACCAGCACCTGCACCTTGCTCTTCCGGAAGGCCTCCAAGGCGCGTTGCCGGGCATTTTGAGATTTGTTGCCGTGAATGGCTTCCGCGGTGATGCCGGCTTGCCCGAGCTGCTTCGCGACTCGGTTGGCCCGATGCTTGGTGCGGGTGAAAACGATCACACGGAACATCGACTGCTCGCGGATAAGATCCTCCAGCAGGTCGCGCTTGCGCGCCGCTTCGACGAAATAGACCTTTTGATCGATCAGCTCGACCGGTGTCGCCGAAGGCGCCACTTCCACGCGGCGCGGATCGTTAAGGATTTCCGCCGCCAGCTTCGCAACATCGCGGGGCATCGTCGCCGAAAACAAAAGCGATTGCCGTTTGACGGGCAGTTTCGCCACGATCTTCCGGACATCGTGGATGAAGCCCATATCGAGCATGCGGTCGGCTTCGTCGAGCACGAGCGTCGTGGCCTTGTCGAGCAGCAAGTGCCCCTGTTGCATCAGATCGAGCAATCGTCCCGGCGTCGCCACCAGGATATCCACGCCGCGATTCAGCGCCTTCACCTGCGGATTCTGTCCCACGCCGCCATAGATCACGGCATGGCGAAGCTTCAGATTTTGGCCATAGGCCTTGAACCCATCGCCGATTTGGATGGCCAACTCTCGCGTGGGCGCCAAGATCAACGCACGGGGACGCCGCGCCTCAGGCCGTTTTTTCGCCTCGGCCAATCGCTGCAGAATCGGAAGTGCGAAAGCCGCCGTCTTGCCCGTGCCGGTCTGTGCCAGCCCCATGAGATCGCCACCGTCGAGCAGCAAAGGAATCGCTTGCGCCTGAATGGGCGTCGGCTCGGAATAGTTCTCGGCGCTGAGTGCACGCAGAAGCGGCACGGCGAGGCCGAGCTCGGAAAACGTCGTTTTGGTCAATTCAGTAAAAGTCCTTTTACGCCAGGCGGCGCACATCCTCATTCGGGCGGCGCCATGATGTGGCTTGGTCGCCAACTTCCACGCGCAAATGGAACAGACGGATTTTGAGAGAGATTTGCCTCGGGAATAGGCAATCGCAGTGTTGCTGCAATTACGTCGCGCAGTCGCGAGAAATCATAATGGCTTCCAAATGAGCCTTAAACTGTTGGGTGTCAAGTTAATTCCACCGGCCACACCGTGCATGGCAGCCGTGCAATATTTGAACGTAACGGGGGATTTTGATAACGATTCCCCCGGTAAAGCCCGATTGCCTTACAATTCGGCCCGGAAGGAGACCGCGATGTCACTCGAAATCCAACCCCTGGACGACGCCCTCGGTGCCGAGGTGTCCGGACTGGACCTGTCCCGCGATCTGACCTCGGAAGAAATTGGTGCGGTACAAGATGCGTTTCTGAAGCACCATCTCCTATGCTTCCGCAGCGATCCGCTGGCGCCGCAGGATTTTGCGACCCTGTCACGCCATTTTGGCGACCCGCAGCTTCAACTCATTCGCAAGAGCCGGCATGACGACGTTCCGGAAATCTCCGTGCTCGATTCCACCTACAAGCGTCCGGAAGACAAACCGGCGGATCTAAAGCTCAATCGCAAGGCGGGATGGCATACAGACGATTCCTATTTCGAGGTTCCGGCCAAGGTCACGCTGCTGCAGTCAATCGAGATTCCGGATATCGGTGGGCACACGCAGTTCTGCAATACGCGCAAGGCCTATGAAGAGTTGCCGGATACGGACAAGAAGCGGGTCGAAGGACTCCTTGCCGTCCATGCCTACGACACGATGCGCGCCCCCGCCCGCGCGCAGAAGCGAACCAAGCAGGAAGAAGCCGAGACGCCGGAGGTCGTCCATCCGCTGATCCGGACCCATGAGGATACGGGCGCGAAGGCGTTCTATTTCAACCCGAACCGGACGGATCGGATCGTCGATATGGGGCGGGCGGAAAGCGACGCGCTGCTCGATTGGGTCCACGATACGATCACGCAAGATAAGTACCGTTATGATCATGAATGGCGCGTCGGCGACATTCTGATCTGGGATAACCGCTGTCTGGTCCATTCGGTCAATGTGGATTTCCCGGTCGGCCAGACCCGTCTACACCAGCGCATCCTGCTTAAGGGATCGCGCCCACAATAGGGCAAATGACATGAATCTGTTTGATTTGAAGGGCCGCGTCGCCATCGTGACGGGCGGCAATGGCGGCATCGGTCTCGGTATGGCCAAGGGTATGGCCTCCATCGGCGCCTCGATCGTCGTGGCCGGCCGCAATGCAGACAAGGCCGCAGATGCGGTGAAGCAGCTGCAAGATATGGGCGCCGAAGCGGTTTTTATTCCGGTCGACGTGTCGGACGACAAATCCTGCGCCGACCTGATCGCGGCGAGCGCAGCGCACTTCGGCCGTCTGGATATCCTGATCAACAATGCCGGGATCAACAACCGCAAGCAGCCCCATGAATATGAGATGGCCGAATGGCGCGAGGTGCTGGACATCAATCTGAACAGCGCCTTCGCTTGCTGCCAGGCCGCCTATCCGCATATGCAGGAAGCCGGTGGCGGCAAGATCATTAATATCGGCTCCATGTACTCACTTTTCGGCGGCGCCTTTACGGTTCCCTACGCCGCCAGCAAGGGCGGTATCGTGCAGATGACAAAAGGGCTCGCTGCCGCCTGGGCAAAGGACAATATCCAGGTGAACGCAGTACTGCCCGGTTGGATCGACACGGAACTGACGCAGAACGCACGGCGCGTTTTGAGCGACTTGAACGACAATGTTCTGCGCCGCACGCCGGCGGGACGCTGGGGCGACATCGAGGACATGGCCGGTATCGCCGCCTTCCTCGCTTCGTCCGCCTCCGATTTCGTGACCGGTACCGCAATTCCCGTCGATGGCGGTTACGCCGTACTCGGATGACCCCCGAAGACATCCTCCAGCATCCGCCGATCGCGCTCAGTCAGGCGCAGCGCGAGTCCTATTTCGAGAACGGCTTCGTCGCCGTCGACGGGCTGGTGCCTGCAGAATGGGTGCAGCGTCTCACCGCGCGATCCGAGGCGTTCTTGGAGGAAAGCCGTTCTCTGACCCAATCGAACGAAGCGTTCGACCTGGGGCCGGACCATTCCGCCGATGATCCACGCGTCCGGCGCTTGCGCGCGACGGTAGACCGCCATCCGGAGTTTTGGGAGTTCGCCTGCAATTCCGTTTTCACGGATGTCGCAGCCGATCTGGTTGGGCCGGACGTCAAATTTCACAGTGCGAAGCTTAACTACAAATGGCCGGGTGCGGGCGAGATCGTTCATTGGCACCAGGACATACCCGCCTGGCCGCACACCAACTACAGCCCTGTCACGTTGGGCGTCTATCTGGACACCGTTGATCCGGAGCACGGACCGCTGTTGTGCGTTCCCGGCAGCCACGAAGGCCCATTGTTCAGGCATGACAATGAAGACGGGTCGTGGCGCGGTATCATTGCCGACGATGACTTGGACACGGTCGATCTGGAAAGTGCGGCCGCGCTCACCGGCGGGCCCGGCACAGTCGTGGCCATCAATTGCCGAACGATCCACGGGTCGCATGCCAACCGGTCCGATTCCGTCCGTCCCTTATTGCTTTACGTCTATAGCTCGGCCGACGCCTTCGCCTGGATGCCGCCGCCGACACCGACGCACCACACGGGTGACATCGTGCGCGGCAATCCGGCGCGCACCGCGCATCTCGATCCCCGCCCCTGCCCCGTGCCGCCGAATTGGGCGGAACAAGGGTACGGGTCGATCTTCACTGCGCAGCAGGGCGGTTAGGTCAGGCTATACACCAGCTAACCGGCATCCGGCGCAACCGGGCTGGAATACATAGATTTTACCAGAGCGAGGTCTCCTATGATCGACCTGTACACCGCCGCCACGCCGAATGGGCAGAAGGTCCATATCATGTTGGAGGAGACGGGCCTGCCCTACAACGAGCACTATGTCTCCATCGACAAAGGTGAACAATTCGCCCCCGAATTCCTCGCCATCAGCCCGAACAACAAGATACCGGCAATCGTCGACCATGACGGGCCGGGCGGCGAGACCGTCTCGATCTTCGAGTCCGGCTGTATTCTGCAGTATCTGGCGGAGAAGACCGGCCGTTTTCTGCCGGATTCACCGCTGAAGCGGATCGAAACCATGGAATGGCTGTTCTGGCAGATGGGTGGCTTCGGTCCGATGTTGGGCCAGGCACATCATTTTCGCGCCTACGCGCCGGAACGCATTCAATACGCCTATGACCGCTATTCGAACGAGGCGCAACGCCTCTATCAGGTCCTCGACCGGCGTCTCGCGGGACGCGACTATGTCGCCGCCGGCGAATACACGATTGCCGACATGGCGATATTTCCCTGGTGCCGATTGCACGGCCGTCAGGGTCAGGATCTTGCCGACTACCCAAATGTCAAACGCTGGTTCGACGCGATCGCGCAGCGGCCGGCCGTCATCCGCGACATGGCGAAACTGGAAGACAAGGCGGATCAGAAGAACTGGAGCGCCGAAGACTGGTCGAACCTGTTCGGGTCCGAACAATATCGCAGGCGATAGTCCAGATTCTCCATAGGTGATGGAGCCGTGAACACACTGTGCTCAGGCTCCAACCAAATTAATTCGGAAACGCTCTTAGTCGAGCAGTTTCAAATTGTCCGCGGCCATCTTGCCGTTACGGCCCTCGGTCAACTCGTATTCGACCTTGGCGCCTTCGTCGAGGCCCGGAAGACCGGCCCGCTCAACGGCTGAGATATGAACAAATGCGTCGTTACCGCCATCTTCAGGCTCGATGAAACCGTAGCCTTTTTGATGGTTGAACCACTTGACGGTGCCTTTCATTTTTCCCTCCATCGGGATCGCAAGAATACGGCACCCGGAACAGCCCGGGGCCTAAGAATCCAATATTTCTGGAGGGAAATTCACGCTTCATGGGAAACAGTTTAGCCCGCCAACATACTGGAACAAAATACGTTCTGCCTACCCTGACAAATCGCACACCCGGATCAACACGACCCGGGATTTTATTATGGTAGCGGAGGAGGGACTTGAACCCCCGACACGCGGATTATGATTCCGCTGCTCTAACCAACTGAGCTACTCCGCCACGGTTGGGCTTCGAATACGATTTCGGCAGGCCGGTGTCAACCGCGGAAACGTACGCGGATTTATGGTTAACGTCTTGTCTTTGTACCGATTAATCAATCAGCGGCGGGGCGGGCAAAGAGAGAGTCAAAGGTGCGTCGCTACCGCCCATCTCTGCACGGGTCGTCAGCTTCGTCATCAACCGCATCGAGGTGTCAATCACCCAGCGCACTTGGCTTTCGCCGGCGGCATTACCGGCGGCCACCACTTCGGGCAGTATCTGTTCCTGCAGGAATCCCGAGACCCCGGCCAACCCGCGCGCCGTGACCCGTAACTTGTCCGACGGGACCGTGATGTCCGCGCCGACCTCCACGGCATCCGCGATACGGGAGAGCTCGGCAACCATGGCCGCGACCTCGGGTTCAGAAGCATCTGTCTTGGCCGCAATGAAGCGAAGATGCGCGGCGTAAAATCCGTACGCGGCCATCAGGCCGCCACACGATCCGCGTGTCTTCGAATCCAGCCACCGCCTAATACGCGGTCGCCGTCATAGACGACACAAGCCTGCCCCGGCGAGATTCCGAACTGCGGTTCGTCCAGGACAACGGTCGCATTGTCATCGCCATCGTCGAAGAGACGCGCGCCCACCGGTGCCATCGTCGAACGTAACTTTACAGCACAATTGATACCTTCGGCGGGAATATCCGTCGCGCCCAGCCAATTCAGCGATCCGATGTCGATGCGCCCAGTCCCCAGGGCGCTGCGCGGTCCGACAACAACCCGCCGCGAAGCAGGATCGAGCCGCACCACGTAGAGTGCTTCTTCACCTTCCGGCCGGCCGCCAAGGCTGAGCCCGCGCCGCTGGCCAATCGTAAAGTTGATTATGCCGGCGTGACGGCCCAGCACGGTGCCATCGAGGTCGACGATATCACCCGGATCGTGCGCTTCGGGGCGCAGTTTCTCGACGATGCGTGCGTAGTTGCCCTCCGGCACAAAGCAGATGTCCTGGCTGTCCGGCTTGGCGGCGACGGGGAGATCGAACCGTTCCGCATGGGCCCGCGTTTCCGCCTTTTCCATACCGCCCAACGGGAACCGAAGATAGTCGAGTTGGTCGCGCGTCGTCGCGAACAGAAAATAACTTTGGTCGCGCCCGGCATCGACGGCCCGCAAAAGGCCGGGCCCATCCGGCATCAGTTCGCGGCGCACGTAATGTCCGGTCGCGAGTGCGTCCGCGCCCAAATCTTTGGCCGTGGCCAGCAGATCGCGGAACTTGACGGTCTGATTGCAGCGGACACACGGGATTGGCGTTTCACCGCGCAGATAGGAGTCGGCAAAATCATCGATCACCGCTTCGCGGAAACGGCTTTCGTAGTCGAGCACATAGTGGGGAATATCCAGCCGCGCCGCGACGGCACGCGCATCGTAGATATCCTGGCCCGCACAGCAGGCTCCCTTGCGGCTGACCGCTGCACCATGATCGTAGAGCTGCAGGGTCACGCCGATGACTTCGTAACCCGCTTCCGCCATCAACGCGGCCGTGACAGAGGAATCTACGCCGCCCGACATGGCGACGACGACACGGGTTTCGGCAACGGGCTTATCGATGTCGAGGCCGTTCATATTCGATCGTTCTTGTCTCGCCGGTCGCCCGGTCTTGGATCAGATGTGGAAGGACTCGCCGCAGCCGCAATGCCCTTTGGCATTGGGGTTGTTGAAGACGAAGCCTGATTGCAGCCTGTCTTCCTGATAATCCATCTCGGAGCCGATGAGGAACATCGTCGCTGCCGGATCGATCAGAACGCGTACGCCTTGGTCTTCCACGACCTCCTCGAAGGGCAATTCCTTCTCGGCATACTCCACGTGATAGCTCATACCCGAACAGCCTTGCGCCTTCACGCCGACACGGATCCCGATCACCGGCTTATCGGCCGCGTCTAACAGGGACTTGATCCGCGCGACGGCGGCTTCGGTCAATGTCATCGCTGGAGGTCTGTCCATCACCATTCTCCGCCTTAAAACATATCCAATTCGACGCGCGCCGCTTCCGACATCATAGACGGATCCCACGGCGGGTCCCAAACGATCTCGACGGTCACCTCGCCGACGCCGGCCACCGCAGCTGCGGCTTCGGCAACCTGTCCCGGCAGGATTCCGGCTACCGGACAGGCCGGTGCGGTCAATGTCATGTCGATCGCGACATCACCCTTTTCGTCGATCTCGCACTTATATATGAGACCCAATTCGTAAATGTTAACAGGAATTTCGGGGTCGTAGACCGTTTTCACACCCTCGATCACGGCCTCGACCGCGGCAACTGGTACCGACGGGTCGCGCGGTTCACCGGCCTTGGCGATACCGTCTTCCGGCATCGGGGTCGGCATGAAACCAGCAAAAGGGGCGTGTTCCATAGACATCTCGCAGTTCCGCCTCAGGCTTCCGTCGTCGCTTCGTCTTTGCCGTCGATCGCGGCGTTCAAGGTGTGCCAGGGCAGTGTCGCGCACTTGACCCGCACAGGGAAGGCGCGCACGCCGGACAGAACATTGAGCTTTTCCAGATCGTCTTCCAGCAGCGTCGAATCATCGCCGTTATCTTCGCCAGTGCACATCTCGTGGAACCGCTCGAACATCGCCTTGGCTTCGTCGACGGTGCGGCCCTTGACCAATTCGGTCATCATCGACGCAGACGCGACAGAAATCGCACAGCCCTTGCCAACGAAGGAGACATCTTCGATCCGTTTGCCATCGTCGAGTTTCAGATAAACAACGAGCTGGTCGCCGCACAAAGGGTTGGCGCCATGCGCATGCGCGGTGGCGTCCTCGACATCGCGAAAATTGCGCGGGCTCTTGCCGTGATCGAGGATCACTTCCTGATAAAGCTCGCGGAGATCATCCAACATTAACCCAAGAACTCCTGTGTAAACTCAAGCGCTTCGACCAGCGCGTCGGCGTCAGCCCGCGTGTTATACAGGCCGAAGGACGCGCGTGTCATGGCCGGCACGCCCATGCGGTCCATCAGGGGCTGCGCGCAATGATGCCCGGCGCGGCAGGCGACACCGGCGCGATCGATAATCGTGGCGATATCGTGCGGGTGAATATTCTCCATACTGAAGGAGATCACCGCCGCCTTGCTCGGCGCCGTACCAAAGATCTTGAGCCCCGGTATCGACGTCAGTTTCTGAGTCGCGTACCCCAGAACATCTTGTTCATGCGCCGCGATACGATCCATCCCAATCGCGGAGACATAATCGATAGCGGCACCAAGCCCGATCGCCTGCGCGATCATGGGTGTACCTGCCTCGAACTTATTGGGCAATTCCGCCCAGGTACTCTCCGCCAGGGTGACTGTCGAGATCATCTCGCCGCCACCCAGATAGGGCGGCATGGCGTTAAGCAGCTCTTCCTTACCGTACAGAACGCCGACACCGGACGGTCCGTACAGCTTGTGGCCGGTAAAGACGTAGAAATCGCAGTCGATTGCCTGCACGTCGACAACGCTATGAACGGCGGCCTGGCTGCCATCGAACAATACCTTGGCGCCCGCGTCATGGGCGAGCCGAGCGATCTCCGCCACCGGCGTGATCGTACCGAGCACGTTCGAAGTATGCGTGATCGCAACGAGCTTCGTGCGCGGGGTCAAAAGCTTCTTGAAGTCTTCCAGCAGGAACTCGCCATCGTCGGTAACCGGCACGGCCTTCAGCACGAGCCCCTTTTCATCCCGCAGCATCTGCCAAGGCACGATATTGGCGTGATGCTCCATGACCGAGATGATTATTTCATCGCCGGGTTCCAGAAAGCGGCGACCATAGGTACCGGCGACCATGTTGACCGCTTCGGTGGCGTTGCGGGTGAAAATGACTTCATGGTCATGCGCGGCATTAATGAAACGCTGCACTTTGACGCGCGCGCCCTCATAGGCCTCCGTCGCTTTTTCCGACATGTAATGCACACCACGATGCACATTGGCGTATTCGTGCTCGTAGACATATCGCACCGCATCGATGACCTGTTGCGGTTTCTGTGCAGATGCCGCGTTGTCGAGAAAGATCAGCGGCTTATCGTAGATCTGTTCGCTCAGGATCGGAAAATCACTGCGGTAGCTAAGCACGTCATAAGCCGTGTCATTCGCTGTCGGCATGGCTTGCGCAGTATCGCTCATTACGTTTTACCCCTGCCTTTCACTTCGACTCTCAAGCCAGTCATCGACGACCGCCTGGAAGGCCGCACGCGGTGCTTCGGCCTGAATTTCATCCAACGCCTCGCCGACGAAAGCGGCGACCAGCATGCCGCGCGCCGTTTGCGGATCGATACCGCGTGCGCGCAAATAAAACAGCGGCTCTTCCTCAAGCTCACCGGTCGTCGCGCCGTGACTGCATTGCACATCGTCGGCGTAAATCTCCAGCTCCGGCTTGGTGTCAATCTCGGTGCCCGGTGACAACAAGAGCGTTTTGTTGAGCTGATGCCCGTCGGTCTTCTGCGAATCCTGGCGTACCAAAATCTTGCCCTGGAACACGCCGCGCGCGTTTTCGTCAAGAACGCCTTTGTAAACCTCGCGCGAACTGCTGTTCGGTGCCGCGTGATCGATAAAGGTGGTGTTGTCGATATGCTGCTCGCCGCATGCCAGATAGGCGCCATTCAAGCGGCACTCCACCCGTTCGCCCAATTCCGAACGAATCTCGTTGCGCGCCAAGTTGCCACCGACCTGAAGCACGAAATTGTCGTAGACGGCCCGGTCAGCGATACGAACCAGATTCGCGGCCAAGTGATACGCCTCCGGTCCTTCGTTCTGCAGCTTGTAGTGGTTCAGCACCGCCCCGTCGCCGACGGAAACTTCCGACACGCTGTTGCTGAAATACGCGCCCGAACCAACATGGCTTTCGACGATCGTCGCAACACTGCCGGCACCGGCGACGATCAAATGCCGGGGGTGAAACGACACGGGCTCTTCCCCAGCGGTACCGATCGAGACGAGATGCAGCGGCTTGTCTAGTGCGACTCCGTCATCCAGCTTCAAGTACAGCCCGTCCGACAACAGCCCGGTGTTTAGCGTCGCCATCGGCAAGTCAGTCACATCACTGAATTGCCCTTCCAGCGAGGTCCGATCCGCGCTGAGTTTCGCGGCCAAGCTGGTCGCTTCCACGCCTTCCGAGAGACCGTCCAGCGATGACAGCGACGGCGCAAAACGGCCGTTCACGAAGACCGCGACATAAGCGTCTTCCAGCGCGACGATCCCTTCCGGAACTGTCGTGACTTCAGTTGTCTGGTTCGCTTCAGCGGCGACAAATCCGGTGCGCGCCAGCCTGCGCAGATTGGTGTATTTCCATGCCTCGGTACGCGGCGTCGGCAAACCGGACTTGCGGAACGCCTCTTGCGCGTCGGCACGCAATCGATCCAGCCAGCCGGTACCGGCACCCGGCAGGACCGCATCGAAATCTTCAAGGAAAGGAACAGGTTGCGCCATCGCTATGCAGCCTCTGCCCCGACGAACGACGCGTAGCCCTTCTCTTCCAGCTCCAGCGCCAAGGTCTTGTCGCCAGATTGAATGATCTTGCCGCCTGCCAGGATATGAACATGGTCCGGCACGATATAGTCGAGCAGCCGCTGGTAGTGGGTGATCACCAGCATGCCGCGCTCGGCCCCGCGCAGCGCGTTGACCCCGTCGGCGACGATCTTCAGCGCATCGATATCGAGGCCGGAATCCGTTTCATCGAGTACCGCGAATTTCGGCTCCAGCACCGCCATCTGCAGCACCTCGTTGCGCTTCTTCTCACCGCCGGAGAAGCCGACATTGAGCGCACGGCGCAACATGTCGTCATTGATGTTCAAGGCGCCGGCTTTCTCGCGCACGAATTTGAGGAACTGCATCGCGTCGAGCGCCCCTTCGCCACGATGTTCCCGCACCGCATTGACGGCCGTCTTCAGGAAGGTCGTGGTCGCGACACCCGGGATCTCGACGGGATATTGGAAAGCGAGAAACAGGCCGGACCGGGCGCGTTCATCCGCTTCCATCTCCAACAAATCTTCCCCGTCGAACAGAACCTGGCCTGACGTCACTTCATAGCCGTCCCGGCCGGCCAGGACGTAGGACAGCGTGCTTTTGCCCGAGCCGTTCGGCCCCATGATCGCATGCACTTCGCCGGCCTCGATCGTGAGATCGATACCCTTGAGGATTTCCTTGCCGTCGACAGTGGCATGCAGATCGCGAATTTCGATCAATGACATAGTTTGTTTCCCTGGCGTCTCGTTGTGGGGCGTTTAGCCCACGCTACCTTCAAGGCTGATGCCGATAAGTTTCTGCGCCTCGACGGCGAACTCCATCGGCAGCGTCTTCATAACTTCCTTGCAGAACCCGTTGACGATCACCGAGACCGCCTCTTCCGCCGACAGGCCCCGCTGCAGGCAGTAGAACAGCTGATCTTCGCTAATCTTCGCCGTCGTCGCCTCATGCTCGACGCGCGCTGACGGGTTGCTGGTCTCGATATAAGGCACGGTGTGCGCGCCGCACTGATCGCCGATCAACAGGCTGTCGCACTGCGTAAAATTGCGCGCGCCTTCCGCGCTGGCCATGACCTTGACCAAGCCGCGATAGCTCTGGTCGGCGCGGCCCGCCGAAATACCTTTCGAGATGATCGTCGAGCTGGTGTTCTTGCCAATATGGATCATCTTCGTACCGGTATCGGCCTGCTGTCGGTTCGCCGTGATCGCAACGGAATAGAACTCGCCGACGGAGTTATCCCCGATCAACAGACAGCTCGGATATTTCCACGTAATCGCCGAGCCGGTTTCGACCTGCGTCCAGGCGATCTTCGAATTCTTGCCGCGGCAGGCGCCCCGCTTGGTGACGAAGTTGTAGATACCACCGCGGCCTTCTTCGTCGCCCGGATACCAGTTCTGGACGGTCGAATATTTGATCTCGGCATCGTCCAGCGCCACCAGTTCAACGACCGCAGCGTGCAGCTGATGCTCATCGCGCTGGGGCGCCGTACAGCCTTCCAGGTAACTTACGTAGGACCCTTCATCGGCGATGATCAATGTACGCTCGAACTGGCCCGTATTCTCAGCGTTGATACGGAAATAGGTCGATAGCTCCATCGGGCAGCGCACGCCCTTCGGAATGTAGACGAAGGAACCGTCCGTAAAGACAGCGCAATTCAGGCAAGCATGCTTGTTGTCGGCGTACGGAACGACGGAACCGAGATATTTCTGCACCAGCTCCGGGTGTTCCTGGACCGCTTCCGAGAAGGAGCAGAAAATGACGCCGACTTCCTCCAGCTTCTTCTTGTAGGTCGTTGCGACCGAAACACTGTCGAAGACGGCATCGACCGCAACACCGGCCAGCACTTCCTGCTCGCGCAGCGGGATACCAAGCTTCTCATATGTCTCAAGCAGCTTCGGATCCACCTCGTCGAGGCTTTTAGGCTTGTCCGCGTCGGATTTCGGCGCGGAATAATAGTAAGCGTCCTGATAATCGATTGGCGGAAAGTCGACCTTCGCCCATTCCGGCTCGGGCATCGTCAGCCAATGGCGGTAGGCTTTGAGGCGCCATTCCAACAACCATTCCGGCTCTTCTTTCTTGGCCGAGATGAAGCGGATGATGTCCTCGTTCAGCCCCTTCGGCGCACTCTCCTGCTCGATATCGGTGACGAAGCCGTGCTTGTAGCCATCCTCGGCAATCGAGTTGACCTGTTCCAGCGTTTCCGTACTGACTGCCATTGCTAAACCTGCCCTCGTACTTCTGCCGATGTTTCCGCATTTAACGGTGGCAGATCCTCGAATCCTGAATAGACCAGATCGGAAAGCGATACCGCTTCGAGTGCGCCGCGGATCGCGTCATTGACCTTTTCCCAACCACCACGGATCGGGCACAGGCTTTCAACCTGACACTGCGCATCGGATGCTTCGACACAGGCCGTCAGCGCAACCGGCCCCTCCAACGCTTCGACGATGGCAGCGACGGAGATCTCGTCCGGCCCCCGCGATAAGCTATAGCCGCCATGGACGCCGCGGTGCGACACGACGAGATCGCTGCGCGCCAAGGATTTCAGGACCTTGCTGACCATCGGCGCCGGCAATCCGGTCGCTTCGGCGAGCTCGGGCGCGGTGGTCAAGCTGTCGCGGCGATTGGCCATCTGCGAGAGAACGACCACGCCGTAATCGATCATGCGGCTGAGTTTCAGCACGTCGGCTCCAATCCGTACCTATTTGGTGCGGATTGGAAAATGTTTCATTTCATAGGCGATTTCAAGCCCGGGGCGGCGATTTTTTCCCGCAAAACCAAAATATTTCCGAAATTTTCGCGCTATCCGGCAGCGTCGATGCCCATTTGCCAGAATCCGACCTCCAAACGGGTCGCTTCGGCGAAGGTGCGGCTCAGGCTTTCGATCCGGCCCGGACCACCTCGGCGCGTCAACAACCGGTCGAGCTGCGCTGCATGTGCCCAAGCAACCTCCTGATAGTCTTCGGCTGCGTAGGTATCGATCCATTCCTGGTAGGGATTGTCGTCCCCACCAACAGACGCGTTCGATGCAAGCCAGCTGCCAATCTCCGCATAGCCGACGACACAGGGCGCCAGCGCCGCCGCCAGATCCAGCGAGTCGCCGGACAGGCCACGTTCCAAGACGTACCGCGTATAGGCCATGTTCGCCGGATCCTCGGGCAGTGCCGCCATCTCCGCCTCGCTCATCCCCCAGCGTTCGCAAAATGCGACATGCAGGCCCATTTCCGTGTCGACGATCGCGGAGACGGCACCTGCCGCCGATCGCAATTCCTCCAAATCCTCGGCCTTGAACGCGGCCAGCGCGTAGGCCCGCGCGAAATGGATCAGGAACAGGTAGTCCTGCTGCAGGTAGTAACGAAACGACGCTTCCGGCAGCGTTCCCGCACCCAATTCCTGGACGAACCGGTGTTTGGTATAGGCGTCCCAATCGGACTGGCAGGCCGACTTGAGACGGTTGAACAGTTCGTATTCCGGCATGATCACCCCAACAACATGTTATGGGTTTCCGGCGGCAATCGTACGGTCAAACCGTCAAGCGCTTCGGTCAGCGTGATCTGGCAACCCAGCCGCGACGTCCGGGTCAAGCCCACCGCCAAGTCCAGCATATCTTCTTCGTCCTCTTCCGGCGGCGGCAGCTTGCCATGCCATTCCGCCTCGACGATGACATGGCAGGTGGAGCAAGCCATGACGCCCTCGCAGGCGCCTTCGATATCGATGTTGTTGCGATGTGCAATTTCCAAGATCGTCGAGCCTGCCGGTGCATCGACTTCCTTGCGGGTCCCGTCGGACTCGATGAATACCATCTTTGCCATTCGCTTTCCCCTACGCCGCCGGACGCCGCCCTGTGCGTTCGCTCAAATCCAATAGCGCTGTGACGAGACGCGCCACATCCTCTTTCGTGTTATCCGGTCCCAAACTGACGCGGATCGCGCACGCGGCCAGCGCTTCCGGCACATCCATCGCCTGCAACACATGGCTTGGCGTCACCTTGCCGGACGAACAAGCGGATCCGGCGCTGACCGCAAGCCCGGCCAAATCAAGCGCCATGATTTGCGTCTCGGAACGCAGCCCCGGCACCGCAAAACAGCTTGTATTGGGCAGTCGCGCCACCCGGTCTCCAAAAACAACCACGTCAGGCAGCGCTTCGGCTAGCGACGATTCCATCCCATCGCGCAACATCGCGACGCCCTGCATCCGAACCAAATCCTCGTGCGCCAGGCGAGCCGCGACCCCGAAACCGGCGATCCCCGCGGTGTTCTCCGTACCCGCCCGGCGACCGCGTTCCTGCCCGCCTCCCTTTATTTGCGAGGCGATCTGCATATCGGTACCAAGGACCAACGCACCCACGCCCTGCGGGCCGCCCAGCTTGTGAGCCGACAGGCTGGCCGTTGCTGCACCTAAGGCTGCGATATCCACCGCGATCCGTCCTGCCGCTTGCACCGCATCAGTGTGCACGATCGCGCCGGCATCGTTGGCGATCGCGACGACATCGTCGATCGGCTGGATCACGCCGGTCTCATTGTTCGCGAGCATCACGGAGACCTGCCCTCCCGAGGTGGACAGCGCCGCCTCAAGCGTATCGAGCTTGATCACCCCATCCGCATCGACCGGCAGGCGGGTAGAATCTGCCTCAGCCTGCAGCACGGAATCATGCTCGATCGCGGACACGAATACCGGCTTTCGGCCGGACGCTTTGAGCGCCAGGTTGTTCGCCTCCGTACCGCCGCTGGTGAAGACCACGCGACTGGCTTCGACGCCGGCAAGCGCCGCCACCTCCGCACGCGCGTCCTCGACGAGCTGGCGATGACGACGTCCAAATGCGTGCACCGACGACGCGTTTCCAGCGTGTTGCATCACATCGGTCATCACGTCGATAACCGGTTGCCGCATCAGCGATGATGCGTTGTGATCGAGGTAGACCGGCGCGTTCATCTTTCTTTGCGTATCCGGATTTGGCGTTCGGTTCCGGCGCTATCGCGCGTCCGCGCTATCAAACTGACTGCGATGAAGAATCCCGCTGGTCCCCAAGACGCGTCGCTCACAAACATCCGCGACGGTCACGGAACTGAGGAACAGGTGGATCTGATTGCTCAATTCCTCCCACAGGTCATGGGTCACACAACGACCGGAGGCACCGGTGCAGCCTTGCGGTGAACCCGGATCGCAGCGGGTCGCCCGGATCGGTTCGTCGACGGACAGGATGATGTCGGAAATACGTGTCTCCGACGCGCTGCGCGCCAAAGTGTAGCCACCGCCGGGACCGCGGACGCTTTTCACCTGACCGCCGCGGCGCAGCTTCGCGAATAATTGCTCCAGATAAGACAGCGAAATTTCCTGCCGCGTCGCGATATCGGCGAGTGCGATCGGCTTGCCGTCGCTGTGCATGGCAAGATCGACCATGGCCATCACCGCATAGCGCCCCTTGGTACTCAACCGCACTGTAACTTCCTTCCACTCATCGAGCCGGTGTTGCCGGTCTCATCGCCCCTGATCCCGCTATTTTTCGTTATGGGGAATCGTCGTCGTATCGTCTTCTTCGAATCCGATCGCCCGTCCCGAAGCAGGAAACTCTGTTTCGCGGCCTTCGAGTTCATCGACCCGTGCCTTCAGCATCGTGACCTGATCCATAAGCCCATCGAGCGCGCGCGCGACAGGGTCCGGCAGATCGCCCAGGGGCGTCCCATATGGCGCGAAGGATTCCGACTCACCAGCCGCGGGCCGCACGATGGCGCGGCCAGGGATCCCAACGACGGTCACACTCTCCGGAACGTTTTTTGTCACCACCGAGTTGGCGCCGACCCGGGCGCCACGGCCAACGGTGATGGGTCCGAGGATCTGGGCCCCCGACCCGACGATAACGCCATCCTGCAGGGTCGGATGCCGCTTCTGGCCCCGCTGACTTTCACTGTCAACGGCTGGCGAGACACCGCCCAACGTCACATCGTGATAGAGGGTCACATCGTCGCCGATCTCCGCCGTCTCGCCGACCACCACGCCCATGCCGTGGTCCACAAAGAAGCGTTGGCCGATCTTCGCGCCGGGATGGATTTCGATACCGGTCAGGAACCGCCCAAGATGCGACGTAAACCGCCCCAGCACGCGCCACCCGCGCCGCCAGAGCCAACTTGCCAGGCGATGGGTCGTAATCGCGTGAAACCCGGGATAACAGAGGATGACTTCAATCGACGACCGCGCCGCCGGGTCGCGCTCTTTAATCCCTCGAATTTCTTCGCGGATAGTATTGAACATTACGCACCGTGCTTATGTTATAAGCAGTCGCCGATTAAACGATATAAGTGCCTGATTCAGACAGTCAAGATTACTCGCTTCCGTTTATCCTTGTTGAACAAAGGCTTGGCAAGTAAAAACGCTGCTTCTCAGCGAATAGCCAGCCATTCGACCTTTACGGATGGCGGATGAGCGTCCAGCAACCAACCGGAGACCCCATGCCAGAAGTGACCATTAATGGCCCGGAAGGCCGCATCGAAGGCCGCTATTTCCATTCAAAGACCCCCAACGCGCCGATCGCGCTGTTTTTGCATCCGCATCCGCAACATGGCGGCACGATGAACAACAAGGTGGTCTACTCGCTCTATCACGCCTTCGCGCAGCGAGGTTTCTCCTGCTTGCGGTTCAACTTCCGCGGCGTCGGGCGCTCGCAGGGAACGTTCTCTCGCGGTGAAGGAGAGATGTCGGACGCGGCGTCGGCGCTGGATTGGTTGCAAGGCAACAATGCCGACGCGCCGCAATGCTGGATCGCCGGGTTTTCGTTCGGTGCCTGGATTGGCATGCAACTGTTGATGCGCCGTCCGGAGATCAGCGGATTCATCTCCGTCGCACCGCCGGCCAACATGTACGACTTCTCCTTTCTGGCCCCCTGCCCCGCCTCGGGGATGATCATTCAGGGAGACGAAGATGAGATCGTACCGCCGGACTCGGTCGAGAAGCTGATCGACAAACTGCGCCAGCAAAAGGGCGTGACGATCGACCATCGCATCATCCCGGGCACCAACCATTTCTTCCATGGCGCCATGGACACGCTGGTCGACAATGTCGGCGACTATATCGACACGGCAGTGGACGAGAAGGCCGGAAGCTAACGCTAGCTGTTCAGCAGCGCCGGGTCGAACCGGCCGCCGGTCAGGGGCCGGGGTGCGCGGGTCGTGGTCGGAAATGTCAGCGGCAGGCCGCGCCGCGATCGAACTGCAAGATAGGCGAAGGCCTGCGCTTCGAGAGCGTCCCCCTCCCAGCCGACCGTTTCAACGGGATCGACAGGCACTGCCAAAAGCTCTGACAGCCAAGCCATCAATACAGCATTGTGCCGGCCACCACCGGTAACAAGCCAACGCGCGACGGGCTGCGGGAAATGGTCAGCGGCCCGCGCGATTGCATGGACGGTGAACGACGCCAAGGTCGCCGCGCCATCCGCCACAGCCATCCCCTCGACGGGTTGGCTCGAAAAATCATTGCGATCGAGAGATTTTGGAGGCCGGCGCTCGAAATAGGGATTGTCGAGCAGCTGCCGCAGCGTTTCCGGATCCGTGCGGCCGGACGCTGCCAGATGGCCATCTGCGTCATACCGTTCGCCGGTATGGGCAAAGCACCAATCGTCCAGCATCGCGTTACCCGGTCCGGTATCGAAGGCGATCAGGGCCCCATCAGGCCCGATCCACGTTACGTTGGCGACGCCGCCGATATTGAGCACCGCGAGCGGCTTTTCCAAATTCGCCGCCAAAGCGGCGTGAAAGGCCGGAGCCAATGGCGCCCCCTCTCCCCCCGCTTCCATGTCGGCGGTGCGGAAATCCGATACGACATCGATCTCGGTCGCGACGGCCAACATCGCACCGTCGCCAATCTGCCAGGTGACGCCCGCCTCCGGCCGGTGCAGCAATGTCTGACCGTGGAACCCGATCAGGCTCACCTCTTCCGGCAACATATCCTGTTGACGCAGCAGCGCCGCGACGGCGGATGCGTGCGCCAATGTCATCGCCCGCTCAACCGATTTGACGTTGGGCATCATTTCGGCTTGATCGATCGCTTCTCGCAACGCCGACCGAACCGCATCGTCATAGGGTACCGTCAAGGCGCCGCACGCTTCCACGACAGATTGACCGTCGGTCCGCAGCAGTGCGGCATCGACGCCATCGATGGAGGTACCGCTCATCAGGCCGAGTGCAAGAACCGGCTCGTCCAATGCGCTCATCGTCGCTGACTCCTACCCGTTATCCGGTTTGTCGGCATCTACGGTTTGTGATAAACGACCGGCCCGCAAGCACGCAAGCAAGAGCCACTGGCAGATCGGCTGGACCATGACCGAAGCGAAATCCGAATTCCTGCAAGCCGCCACGGCGCGGGGTTTTCTACATCAATGCACGGACCTGGACGCCTTGGACGCGTTGGCGAACCGGGAGGTGATTACCGCCTATATCGGTTTCGACGCGACGGCTGATTCGCTGCATGCCGGCAGCCTCGTCCCCATCATGCTCTTGCGCCTGCTGCAACGCACGGGACACCAACCGCTTGTCCTGATGGGCGGCGGCACGACAAAGGTGGGCGACCCGTCGGGCAAGGACACACAGCGGCAACTCCTCAGCGAAGCCGACATCGCGACCAACATCGCCGGGATCAAAGGAATCTTCGAAAAATTCCTGACTTTCGGCGACGGCCCGACAGATGCCTTCCTGGTCAACAATGCGGATTGGCTCGACAGCCTGTCCTATATCGATTTCCTGCGCGACTACGGACGCCATTTCTCGGTCAACCGCATGCTCGGTTTCGATTCAGTGAAACTGCGGCTGGAACGGGAGCAGCCGCTTTCCTTCCTGGAATTCAATTACATGGTGCTGCAGTCCTACGACTTTCTGGAATTGTCGCGGCGCCATAATTGCCGCCTGCAGATGGGCGGTTCCGACCAGTGGGGCAACATCGTCAGCGGCGCCGATTTGGGACGTCGGTTGGACCAGACCGAACTGTTCGGGCTGACCAGCCCCCTCTTGACGACCGCAAGCGGGGCCAAGATGGGAAAGACGGCGGATGGCGCTGTCTGGCTTAACGAGGATCGGCTGTCGGCTTACGACTACTGGCAATATTGGCGCAATACGCATGACGACGATGTCGGCAGGTTTCTCAAACTGTTTACCGACTTGCCGCTCGACGAGATCGCCCGTCTAGAGGTGTTGGAAGGCGCGGAACTGAACGACGCCAAAAAGACCCTCGCCCATGAAGCAACCAAACTGTGCCATGGCGAAGCGGCGGCGCTGGCGGCGGCGGAAACTGCACGCAAGACGTTCGAGGAAGGGGCGCATGGCGCCGATTTGCCGAGCGTCGACGTGCCCCGGACCGAGATCGACGCCGGCATCCTTGCCTACGAACTGTTGCGCCGCGCAGGCTTGGCCGCGAGCAATGGGGAGGCACGCCGTTTGATCAAGGGCGGCGGCGGACGTGTGAACGACGAGCAGATTGGCGACGAGAAGGCGATGATCGCCGCGTCCGATATCAATTCGGACGGCGTGATCAAGATGTCGGCCGGCCGCAAGCGTCATGCTCTGGTGCGCCCGGTCTAGCGGCACGCTCTTCTATTGCGACTGTGACTGCGCGTCTTCCCCTGTCAGCGGCTTCACATCACCGCCCACCAAATTGCGCAAGAAACCCGGCGCCAACGCGGACAGCGGATTGACGGACACGCGGGGGTCTTCCAATTGTCCCTTAACGACATAGTTCGCGGCGAAAATTCCTTCATTTTCGCCCCCGGTCAGGATCGTGCCGAGTATGGGAATGTTGCCGAGGACACTATTGATCGTATAGGCCGGCACCACGGTGCCAGAAAGGTCGGCTGTTTCCTCGGAGATGTAGACAGCGCCTTCCGCCGTGATACCAATCGATGACCCAAAGGCACGGGCGTTCTTTATCTCAAGCGCCCCTCCGTAGTAGCGGAACTTGCCGTCGAGCGTCACAAAGTCGAGCCCATCCTGTCCCAATGCGGAAAAAATTCCGGTCAAGGAGAGCACCTGAAGAACCCGCGCCAACGCAGGCGCTTCCGTTACCTTGAACTGATTGAGCTTAAATTCGCCGGTTATGGGATCGCCCGGCGCCGGCTGCTTTCCGGTTACCAGCAAACTTCCGCCTTTCAACCGGTCCGTCCAGTTGGCCGCCTGCAGAGCCTGCCCGGCGTCGCGTGTCGAGATGTGCAAAGAGGCACCGTTGCCGTTGGGCACCAGTTTGACCGCAAGCCTGATGCTTTCGTTGATTCCCGCATCGATGCCAACCTGACGCCAATTCGTGCCGTCGCTGCCCAACACGGCTCGTACGTCGCGCAACCAGCGCCCTTCACCCAGCAGGACTTCATCAAAAGACGCACGAATGCGGAGCGCCCGCCCTTTCTCGACCGCCACAGCATCGACATCGTCATCGTTATCAAGGAATGGAGACAGGTCGATCCGCTCACCGGTCAACTCGACATCGAACCCGCCATCCGCAGCGACATTGACACGGCCTTGCATGCTGTTCCCGGCGAATGCCAAATTTCGAAATTCGAAGGTGCGAAAATCCTTTAAATCAGGCGTTACTTCCACGCGTGCCGACAGGCGAAGGTCACCCGCTTCAACGCGCAAATCTTCCATCACCACGTCACCCGAAGGGGCCGTCGTCATGAATAAATAGAGGTTTCCGGGAACTTCGGAAGCCTTGCGCCAGCGAAGGGCCGGAAAATCGAGCGCGACCTTTGTCAAATCGAGCTTCGCAACGGATTCGCTGCGACCACCGGCGAATATCGTATGCGTCAGCTCTCCAGCGAATTCGCCCGTCCCGACTGGAAGGTCGCCGATCCCTAATTTTCGGCGCGCCGTGTCGTCAACGATACCGCGCACCGTGAATCGCCGGTCAAACGCTGCCGCCGAGAAGTTTTCCTCCCAATTGATCTTCAGGGGCACGCCGTTGAGCGCCGCATCGCCGGAAATTGTCATGCCGGCGCCGGTCAACTGCAGTTCCAGCGTGCCGTCGCGTACGGAGAGATCGAACGGCCCCTTATCCAATGCGACGCTGCGCAAGGTCGCACCCGTGGCAACAGCCACCTGTTCGATCTTCAAATCCTTCTGCAGAGGAAAATTAAAAACAATCCGCGCGGCGGTCTGTCCGGAAATTTTACCGGCGTCCATGCCAAAGCCGGCAACAAAGCGAAGCGGCTCACTATCGAGAATCGAAAGCGCTGATTCCACCGGACCTCGAACAACGATATCGATATGAATCTTTTGGTCATCGCCGTCGAGACCGGTGATGATTGCGCTTCCTTCATCAAGGCGCAGTTCGTTTAGGCGGCCATCGGTGAACGCGATATCAAACCGCTTATCGGTAAAGGTCATATTTGCCGCGACGCCCTGCGCCGTGGGCAGCGGCGTGAGGTAGTTGACCTCCACACCGCGGACGCGAAGGGTGCCGTTCAACGACCCAATGACCGTCCTACTCGGGTCGGCGTCGGGAAAACGTGCCACCACACTCATGGTCGCGTCGTCGATGTCGCCACGCCGAATATTCTTCAATACCCATTCTCGAGCGTCGATCGCGAGTTTCTTCGGCCAATAACGGCGAACGATCGCCATATTGATATCGGTAATCCCGCCATCGAGCCGCAGGTTCAAATCGCGACCGACGCGGGTTACCGCGGCACGCGCTGTCACGGTCCCCTGCTTCAAGGATATTCCGACTTCTTCGATCCGCATCTCGCGGAAACCATCGGTCGCCTTCCCGCGCACACGCAATGAATTGACGGGGACCGGGTCAGCGTAGACTTCCGGCAAGCTAAGGGTCCCAGCCCCACCAGTCAGGTCGAAATCCAACGACATTAGATCGCCGTCGGTCGTGCCCACCAGGGTCAATTTCCCGTCTATGGGAACATCGGCCCGAAGGCGCTCCACAGGTTCTGGAATCGCGGCTGCAACCATTGGCCAACGGACGCCTTCGAATTCGATGCCAGCGGATATCCCATAGCCGTCGTCACCGATTGAAACCTCGCCCCGCGCCGCGGCGCCGTCGCCTGTCACATCGAAGCGAACCGTTCGGACGGCACCGTCGCTCATCATCCGGAACGCGACCGACCCATCGAGCTTCAAGCCCAATTCGGCGAACCGTTGCGCAACCGGCCGAATGGAACCACGCAGGAACGGTGTGGGATCCAGTTCGCGAAACCCAAATGTCGCATCGATGATGCCGGTCTCGGTCTCGTATGCCGCATTTGCGGCGACACGGCTTTGCTGCCCGTCTAGTTCGAGATCGGCGTCGACGCTCGCGCTAATGCCGATAACGTTTCGTTCAAACGCGAGATCTGCGCGCGGTGCGTGCCAAATCTGTCGGAGTTGCCGATCGTCAAGGAACAGATCGGCTTCGATAATCGCGACGCGCTTCAGATACCCGAGCGGCCGAGACCGGTCCGGTTCCGACATCAGTTCCGCAATCAGGCGCTCCAGAACCAGGTTCTCCGCGCCGGGTTCGCTATCCGGCGCTTCACCAGACTTCGCGAAACCGATTGCGAAGGCGCCATCTTCGTTGCGCACAACCGACACGCTGGGACGCACAATTTCAAAATAGGTCGGTGCGATTTTCGCGCGAAGCAACGCCCGCAGTGAAAGGCCCAGCGACACTTCGGGCACCTCGGCGATTACGCGGCGTTCAAGATCCAGGACCCGCACATCGCGCACCCGTAGATTGGCTGCTCGCTGCCAACCAGCCCACTGCAGTTGGGTCTCTTCGATTTCGACGGCGATCGTACTGTCGGCCGGCGACAGGGCGTCCTCGATATAAGGTGTCAGGAATGTGAGCGGTATCGGGCCGCTCCATAGCCACCAGGCACCGGCAATCAGCAAAATAACGGAACCCGCTACCAGGCCGGCCAGGAATTCGAGAAAGATTTTTGTCGTGCGCCGGATCACCTTGCGCGCCGTTTCTTCAGTACATAAACCAATATAAACAGTTTAAGTGTTCTGCCTAGGGATAGCTCCCCTACGCGCGATCACAAACGGACGATTCATGCCTGAACTGAAACTGCCTTTCGATCCGGTCACCCTGCCGGAAGCCAGCCAGCCCGAAAAGGCGGAGATCGGCATCGAGCGTTTGGTCGACCGTTACAAGAACGATAACGGGCAAAGCCCATTCATCGAAACGCTTATCGCCGACAGCGGCGGGCGCCGCCTGTTGGATAGCATTTTCGGCAATAGCGGCTTCCTCGGACAATGCATCCTGCAGGATCCGGCGTTTCTTCAAGAACTCCTGGCAAAGGGCCCGGACGCGGCGTTTCAGGAAGTCCTCTTATCCCTGGAACCGTATCGCACCGCCGACGAAGGACAGGATCAGATTATGTCGGTTTTGCGAGTGGCGCGCCGCCGCGTCGCCCTGCTGACCGCCATTGCCGACATCACCGCGATGTGGCCCCTGCACCGCGTCACCGGGAGCCTCTCAAAATTTGCGGACACGGCCACAAGCGTCGCAACGGCGCACCTGCTGCGCGGCGCCGCCTCGCAAGGCGCCTTGACGATACGCAATCCGGACGATCCCAATCTTGAGTCCGGCTATTTCGTTCTCGGGATGGGGAAGCTCGGGGCGGGTGAGCTCAATTATTCGAGCGATATCGATCTGATCGTCCTTTTCGACCCCGACAAAATCGTCACAGATGACGAGATGGGATTGCGACAGGTTTTCGTGCGCGCAACCCGCGCCCTGATGCGCATTTTCGACGAACGCACCACGGACGGGTACGTCTTTCGGACCGACCTGCGGCTGCGCCCTGACCCGTCGGCAACGCCTCTGGCGATCTCGGTCAACGCCGCTTCGGAGTATTACGAGAGTATGGGGCAGAATTGGGAACGCGCGGCGATGATCAAGGCGCGCCCCATCGGCGGCGACCTCGAGGCTGGCGAGGACTTTCTGCAAAACTTGCGGCCCTACATCTGGCGCAAGCATCTCGACTTCGCCGCGATTGAAGACATCCACTCCATCAAGCGGCAGATCACGGCGCATCGCGGCGGCGGCGAAATCGCGATCAACGGACACAATATCAAGCTTGGCCGCGGCGGCATTCGTGAGATCGAATTCTTCGCGCAGACCCAGCAATTGATCTGGGGTGGCCGCGACCCGTCACTGCGCATGCCGGGAACCTGTGCGGCGCTGATCGGGCTGGCGACCGCAGGCCGCACCACCGACGCAGTCGCGAGCGAGATGATCGCCGCGTACGAGTTCCTCCGCCGGGTCGAACACCGATTGCAGATGATCGACGACAAACAGACGCATTCTCTGCCGAATGAGGACGCGGAAATCGATCGGCTCGCCACCTTCCTGGGATACCCAGACGGCGACAGGTTCCGAAAAGACCTGCTCCTGCATTTGGGCCGCGTGGAACGCCATTACGCCAACCTGTTCGAAGATTCCGCGGATCTAGGCGGCGGCGGTGCGCTGGTATTCACCGGTGGCGACGACCATCCGGAAACCGTGCGCAATCTCGAGGAGATGGGTTTCAGCGACGGCCGAACGGTTTCCGGCATCATCCGTACCTGGCACCACGGCCGGTATCGGGCCACGCGCTCCGAGCGCTCCCGGCAATTGCTCACCGAGCTGACGCCGGGTCTGCTGACCGCGCTGTCGCGCACCGCCGAGCCGAGCACCGCATTGCTTGGCTTCGACACGTTCTTGAAAGCGCTTCCGGCCGGCGTTCAAATCTTCTCGCTGTTTGCCGCCAATCCGCCGCTGCTCGAGCTGGTGGCGGAAATCATGGGCAATGCGCCGCGCCTCTCCGAGTGGCTTCGGCGCAACCCTTCCTGCCTGGATGCCGTTCTTTCCGACGGTTTCTTCGAGGAGGCGGCAACGCCGGAGTCGCTGACCGAACATCTGGCTCTGGCGCTGCAGCAAGCGAACGATTTCCAAGACATTCTCGATATCGTGCGTCGCTGGACCAATGAGCACAAATTCCAGGTCGGGGTACAAACCTTGCGCGGCAGGTCAGATGGCACCAAGTCGGGTCCGACACTTTCCGCGATCGCCGAGACCGCTATCGCAGCGACATGGCGCGCCGTCGAGGCAGAGTTCATCCAGCAACACGGGTCGGTCGCCGGCGGCGGGATGGCGCTACTAGCGTTCGGCAAGCTGGGCGGACGGGAAATGACGCACCGGTCCGATTTGGATCTTGTGTTCATATACGACCACGATGCTGATGCCACGGGCTCCGATGGTCCAAAGTCTCTGATGCCGAGCGTCTACTTTACGCGGCTTTCACAGCGGCTGATCACCGCCATTACCGCTCAGACCGGCGAGGGTCATCTGTACGAATTGGACATGCGGTTGCGCCCGTCCGGCAATAAGGGCCCAATCGCATCGCGGTTAGACGGCTTCGACCAGTATCACGGGGAACAGTCCTGGACCTGGGAACATATGGCGATGACCCGGGCGCGGATTTTCGCCAGTCCGGACCCGCTAAGGCAATCGATCGAGGAGTCCTTGCGGCGAACTCTGACGCGCGAACGCGACCCGGACACCTTGCTCGCCGATGTCGCCGCGATGCGGGAGCGCATGGCCAAGGAACATACGGGCGAGTCAATCTGGGACACCAAGCATTTGCGCGGCGGTCTCGTGGATATCGAGTTCATTGCCCAATACTTGATGCTGCGCCACGCCGCGTCTGATCCGACCGTTTTGAGCCCGAACACGGCGGATGCGCTGGCGCGATTGGGGCGGGCGAATTATCTCGATGCGGACACCCACGACGCGCTCCAAGACGCTCTGGGTCTCTGGCAACGCCTGCAAGGCGTGTTGCGACTGACCTGCGAGGGCGACTTCGACGAGAGCCGCGCAACGGCGGGCCAGCGAGATTTGTTGATCCGCGCCGGCCTTGTCGAGGATTTCGATGCGCTGAAAAATCGGATTCGGGAAACCGCCAGCATCGCACATGCGGTGTTCGACCGGTTGATTGCGGAGCCAGCGGTGCCTATACGTGCCGCTCAAAGCGACATGACGAAATAGGAAGCAAGCGATGAGTGTAGAAGCAGGCGACAAAGCCCCCAACTTCAAAGGCCAGACCGATGGCGGCGGGGAATGTAAGCTCGCCGACTTCAAGGGCAAACCGCTGATCTTGTATTTCTATCCCAAGGACGACACGCCGGGCTGCACCACGGAGGCGCAAGGCTTCCGCGACGCCATGACAGACTTCACCAAAACGGGTGCGGCGATCGTCGGCGTTTCCAAGGACACGGTGAAGAAACACGACTGGTTCAAGGCCAAGCATGACCTCAACTTCACCCTGATTTCCGACGAGGACGGCACGCTGTGCGAGGCCTATGGCGTCTGGGTGGAGAAGAATATGTACGGCCGCAAATATATGGGCATCGAACGGTCGACCTTCCTGATCGACGGCAAGGGCAAGGTCGCCGAAGTTTGGCGGAAGGTCCGGGTCAAGGGCCATGTCGATAAGGTCCTCGAAGCCGTCCAGGCGCTTTAGGCAAGGTCGCGTCCCATGCCGCGTGAGCTTCGCATTCGCCCCGTCTTGCACCATTTGCAACCGCAGGGCATTTCGGAAATATCCGAGTACGGTGCCGATTTCGACGGCGTCATTCCGATGTGGTTCGGCGAATCAGACCTGGTCACGCCGGAAGCGCCGCGCCGTGCCCTGATCGAATCGCTCGAAAGCGGCAAAACATTCTACCAGGCGCAAAACGGCCTCCCGGCCCTGCGCGACGCCATCGCTGCCTACGACACGCGGCTGCACGACAAGCCCGTCGCGGCCGACCGCATCACCGTGACCGCCTCCGGCATGACGGCCCTGCATGTCGCCCTGCAGACCATCGTCGATGCCGGCGAAAACATCGTGCTGGTAACGCCGATCTGGCCAAACGCGCCAGCAGCGATGCAGATCATGGGCGCCGAGCCGCGCCGCGTCAGCCTGGTCAGCCAGCCGGACGGCAAATGGCAGCTCGACCTGGACCGGCTGTTCGACGCCTGTGACGACAAGACCCGCGGCATCTTCGTCAACTCGCCGAACAATCCGACGGGGTGGATGTGCCGCCGCGACGAACAGCAGGCCATCCTCGACTTCGCGCGCGAACGCGGCATCTGGATCCTCGCCGACGAGGTCTATCACCGCATCACCTATGGCAGGGAGACTGCGCCCTCCTTCCTCGACCTGGCCGAGTCGGACGATCCGGTGCTCGCCATCAACAGCTTCTCCAAGAGCTGGGCGATGACCGGCTGGCGCCTCGGCTGGCTGACCGCCCCGCCCGCCCTTTACGACACGCTCGGCCTGATGGTGCAGTACACCAACAGCAACTCGCCGGAATTCATCCAGGACGCCGGCATCGCCGCCATCGAACAATGCGAGGATTTCGTCCAGCGCTTCCGCGACTATTGCGCGGCCGGCCGCGAGATCGTCGACGAGGTGCTGGGCGGTGCGAACCGAATCCGCTACGCGCAGCCGGAGGCCGCCTTCTACGCCTTTCTCGAGGTTGAGGGCGAGCACGACAGCATGGCCCTGGCGGAACGGCTCGTGCGCGAGGCGAAGGTCGGCGTGGCGCCCGGCATGTCCTTCGGCGAGGAGAGCGACAGCTGGCTGCGCCTGTGCTTCGCGCAGGACCCAGAAACGCTGCGCACCGGCCTCGAACGCATGGCCGACACGCTGCGCTGAATTTCAAGGTGCCGCGCCGCGACCCGTGGCGTAGTATCCCGCAAACGCGACATCAGGGAGGAGCAATCCAATGAAACTCTTGCGCTATGGGCCCGCCGGGGCCGAGAAGCCCGGCATGCTGGATGGCGACGGCGCCATTCGCGACCTGTCGGGCGTGGTCGGCGACATCGCAGGCGACGTCCTCACGCCGGACGGGCTCGACAAGCTGCGCGCGGTCGACCCGGCGTCGCTGCCAAAGGTCGACGGCACCCCCCGCATGGGCCCCTGCGTCGGCGATATCGGCAAGTTCATGTGCATCGGCCTGAACTATTCCGACCATGCGGCGGAGACCGGCGGTGAGGTTCCCTCCGAACCGATCCTGTTCATGAAGGCGAACAGCGCGATCTCCGGCCCGAACGACGACGTCATCATCCCGCGCGAGTCCAAGCAGACCGACTGGGAGGTCGAACTCGGTTTCGTCATCGGCAAGCCCGGCAAGTACATCTCCGAGGCCGACGCGATGAGTCATGTCGCCGGCTACTGCGTGGTCAACGACGTCTCCGAGCGCGATTTCCAGATCCGCATGCAGGGCCAGTGGACCAAGGGCAAGAGCTGCGACACGTTCGGCCCGGTCGGCCCCTGGCTGGTCACCGCGGACGAGGTCGCGGACCCGCAGGCGCTGGCGCTGTGGACAGAGGTCAACGGCCACCGCTATCAGGACGGCAACACCAACACGATGGTCTATGGCGTGCAGTTCCTGGTCAGCTACCTCAGCAAGTTCATGACCCTGCAGACCGGCGACGTGGTCGCCACGGGTACACCGCCCGGCGTTGGCATGGGCCAGAACCCACGCGTCTTCCTGAAACCGGGCGATGTCATGCGCCTCGGCATCGAAGGCCTTGGCGAACAGGAACAGAAGCTCGTCGCCGACGACTAACCGCGGCGCGGTCTGGGGATCCGCAAGGATTCGGAATGGCTGCAAAACTTCGCCTCATGTCACCCCGGCCATCGAGCCGGGGTCCAGGGATACGGCGCGCTTTGCATAACGGCTGGCCCCCGGCTCGGAGGCCGGGGCACCACGAGGTGTTTTGCATCAGCCATAGCGGCGAAGCGCCATGTCTTTGACCCGTCGCGCCTGCGCGATCCTCGAGACCGCGTGCCCTGCGGCGAAAGCGGCGCTGTCGCGCGAGACCGCTTCGGCCTGGCGGGACGGCGCGATAACGGAGATCGGGGACAGCCGGCCGTCCCTGCGACCGGCGCGGCCAGAACGGCCTGAGCTGCTGCCGCCGCAGCAGATGCCGCGGAGGCGCGGCGCCGCGGGCCGGGCAGCCCTTCTGCACGCGATCGCCCATATCGAATTCAACGCCATCGACCTCGCCTGGGACATGATCGCGCGCTTTGCCGATCCCACCCTGCCGCGCGAATTCTACGATGATTGGGTCCGGGTCGGCGACGAGGAGGCGAAGCACTTCCGTCTCCTGTCGAACCGGCTCGTCGCCTTGAACGTCCGCTATGGCGACATGCCCGCCCATGACGGGCTGTGGCAGGCGGCACAAGAAACCGCGGATGATATATTGGCGCGGCTTGCCATTGCGCCCCTCGTCCTCGAGGCGCGCGGCCTCGACGTGACACCGGGCATGATCGAACGGCTGGCAAAGGCAGGCGACAATGACAGTGTCGCCATTCTGCGCATCATTCTGGAAGACGAAATCGGCCATGTCGCGGCCGGCCGCCGCTGGTTCACCCACATCGCCGCCGTCCGCGGCCTGGCGCCGGACGACGCTTTTCGCACGCTCGTCCGGAAACACTATCGCGGCCGGCTCAAACCGCCGTTCAATAGGGCAGGCCGGGACGCCGCAGGGTTCCACGCCGACTGGTACGAGCCGCTCGTCCCCCAAAGCTGAAGGAGACCGTCATGCTGAAAACCTACAATCCCGCCTCGATTTCGTCGTCGCGCTCGAACTACAGCCACGCCGTCGAGGTACCGCCCAACGCGCGCACCCTTTACATCTCCGGCCAGGTGCCCGTCGCCGCGGACGGATCGACGCCGGAAGGAATCGAGGATCAAGTCGTGCTGGCCTTCGACAACGTCCAGACGGTCCTGGCGGAGGCCGGCATGAGCCTGGACGATGTAGTGCGGGTGAATGTCTACCTGACGGATGAGAGCTACTTCCCCGCCTTCCGGGATCACCGCAACCGGCTGTTCACCGATCACAAGGCGGCGTCGACGGCCGTCGCCATCGCGGCGCTGGCACACCCACAATTCAAGGTCGAGATCGAAGCGGTCGCGGCGAAGGTGGATTAGACTGGCACCGCTCGTGCGGGTCGTCATGTAAGGCGACGACGCGCGGTCGTTGGCGGCTCAAGAAGACGTTCCGGCTTTCCCTGCCTTCAGTTCAACAGACCCTCGACCTGCGCCTTCACCCGTGCTGCCGGGCCGGCGGCTGCATCGAACAGTGGCGGCAGCAGCTGCTGGAGCGCGGTTGGTGTTTCCAATTCGGTGACACTCCAGAGGGCGGCGGCGGAGCAGACGTTCGACGACAAAAACAAGGCGTTCTTTTCGGCCGTGAGTTTCAGTTGCGGTGCCAGCGTATTTGCGCCGGTGCCGCTCAACAAGGTGGCGTCCGCTGCGCCCGTATCGATTTGGGAGAGCGCGTCGGCGACCTCTGCCTCCGTCAAAACATAGGCTTTGAATTCATCGGATATCGAATGCAGCTGAACAAGGTCGAAGCCGGCGGCACGCCAATAGGCCTGCGCCAACGCGGTCAAGTCACGCGGATACGGGGACACGAGGGCCAGCCGTTCGACACCGAGGGCCCGCAGCACGAACAGGATGGCCACGCTCGCGGTCAGCACCGGCACCGAGACCTGGCGCGACAAGGCGCGGCACATCTGCACGTCGCCGTCCGGCAACAGGCGGTAGGACGACCCGGTCATGGCGATGGAGACGGCATCGAGTTGCAGTGATCCGAAGTCCCGCAAGGCGTTGGGATAGGCTTCCAGATAGAGCGCATTGCGTTCGGTCAAGATCGTATCGGGGAATACCGGCAAGCGCGTCACATGATAGGCTGCGTCTTCTGGCAGCAAGCGGCGCATTTCCGGTTCCACCGCAGGGTTCGCCGGCGGCACCACCACACCCAACCGCGCGCGCGCATTCGCATCAGCCATCGTACCGCCCTCCGTTCACGCGCGGCATCTTCACACCGCCCAGCATATCGAGCATCGCCTGTTGATGAAGAAAGCCCGGCAATTTATCCGGATCCTTGCTGATATAGACGATGCGGCGCAGCCGCTCGCGGCCCGTTCCGATAGTCGCATCGGTCCGGGGGATAAGAATGTCGCGGGTGATACGGCCCCTCTCATCCGCCACCTTGTGAAGCGGTTCGAGGGACGCCGCGTCCGCCGCCGCCTCCAGCCCCTGTGCCAGCGCCAGCGCATCGTGAATGCCGGCGTTCAAATTCATGCCGCCCCGCGTATTCGTCAAATGCAGCGCGTCGCCAGCAAGGAAGACACGGTTTGTTCGCGGCGTCAGCGCATGACGCCGTGTCGCCGCATAAACGTCGCGTTGTTCCACGGCGGGCAAGATGTCACCAATGGGGATAAGCGATTGCAGACGGCCTATCGCCCATGCGTCCGACATCGCTTCATCTTCCGAAATACCCTCAGGGACACGGACGACGACACGCCGGCAGTCGTTCATCTCCAGCAGACTCACGGAATCATCGCCGTTGAAGATATAGGTTATGCCGTCGAGGCCCGGCAGATGACCGCTGAGATCGCGCGGCGCGTAGAGCCGCAGCACCATCCCTGGATAGTGTTTCTCAACGGTTTCCATGCCGGCGGCCTGCCGGACGACGGATTGCGCGCCATCACAACCGAAGAGAAAATCGGCTTCAAATCGTGTTTCGCGTCCCTTGTGCAGACAATTCACGGTGACCTGATCGCCGCGTTCCGCGATCTCGAAAACTTCGCTGTCGAAGTGAAGCTGCGCCCGTTCATCGCTATCCAATGCGACACGCAGAAGATCGGACAGGTCCGACTGTTCGTAATGCAGCCGGTGCGGATAGGAGGTCAGGCCAACCAGCGATTCGAAGCCTAATCGCGCCAAGATATCGCCATTGGCGTCGCGGTACTGGATCGCGTCGACCACAACACCGTCCGCGACCATCTGGTCGGCAACGCCGAGCTGACCCAGTATGTCGAGGGTGGGAGCGTGGAATGTCGACGCTTTCGATTGCCGGTTCACGTCTTTGCGCTTTTCGAGAACCGTCACCGGAATGCCGGCCCGCGCGACAAAAAGCGCCAACGAAAGCCCGACCGGACCCGCACCGGCAACGATCACTGTTGGTTTGCTGCTCATGGAAAGCCCGATGGTGCGACAGATGTTCAGACAGAAACTCTGCGTAGTTTACACGTTTCTGAATCAGGGCAATTGCCTTGCCGTAGCCGAACAACGCCAAAGACGAAATCTGATGCATGAACGCTTCTTGTTCGAAGACTGTAGCCGCCATAGGGGCGGTTTCGCTCAAACTGGGCGACCTGCTATGACTCAAGCGCACACCAAATTGACAGGGAACCCGACACATGACCGACGATGCCGTCCTGCTCAACGAGAATGTCGACACGATCCGCCTGCTGACCCTCAACCGTCCGAAGGCGCTCAATGCGCTCAACTCGGAACTGGTCAACGCCATCGTCGACGCGGTCGACGCCGCGCATGCCGACGACGGTGTCTCGGCGATCGTCCTTGCCGGGAACGAGCGCTCCTTTTCCGCCGGCGCCGACCTGAAGGAGGCGCAGGCGCGGCACGGCGACGACGCACAGGCCGCACGGGCGCACGCGGACGCAGGCGGTCGGCTCTACCAGCTCGGCGAGCGGACCGACAAACCGGTGATCGCGGCGGTGCGCGGCTACGTGCTGGGCGGCGGCTGCAATTTGGCAATCGCGTGCGACCTGGTGGTCGCGGGCGAGAACGCGGTGCTTGGCTATCCGGAACTGAAACGCGGGCTGGCGGCGACCGCGGTGACGCCGGGTCTGGTCCACCGGATCGGCCCAAAAGTCGCCTTCGAGATGCTGGCGATTGCAGAGAACATCACCGCCCAGCGTGCCTATGAGCTCGGCATGATCAACAAGGTCGTGCCGGACGACGCGGTCATCGACGCCGCCCTGGACATGGCGCGTGCGCTCGCCGAATACGATCTCGCCGCGGTGCGGACCACAAAGCGGGTGTTCCAGAAATCGACGGAACTCAGCCTGTCGCAATCGCTCGACGTAGCCCGCGAGGCGGCCCTGCTCAACCGGGCGATGCGGGATTAATCGCTCGTCTCTTCCCGCGTCCGGCCGGCGCGCGCCGCAAGCGCCGCTTCCAAGAACGGGTCGAGATCGCCGTCGAGCACGTTCTGGGCGTTGCTCGTCTCCTCATTGGTGCGCAGGTCCTTGACCATCTGGTAGGGGTGCAGCACGTAAGAGCGAATCTGGTGGCCCCAGCCGATATCCGACTTCGCCTCATGTTCGGCCCGGGCTTCATCTTCACGGCGTTTCAGTTCGCGTTCGTATAGGCGCGCCTTCAGCATCTTCATCGCGCTGGCGCGGTTCTTGTGCTGCGAGCGGTCGTTCTGACACTGCACCACGATTCCGGTCGGCTCATGCGTGATCCGCACCGCGCTGTCGGTGCGGTTGACGTGCTGCCCGCCGGCGCCGGAGGCGCGGTAGGTGTCGATCCGTATATCCTTATCCTGGATATCGACTTCGATCGCGTCATCGACCACCGGATAGACGTCGATCGAGGCGAAGCTGGTATGCCGCCGCGACGCGGAATCGTAGGGCGAGATCCGCACCAGCCGATGAACGCCGGCTTCCGTCTTCAGCCAGCCATAGGCGTTGTCGCCCAGGATACGCACGGTCGCTGATTTTAGACCCGCCTCTTCGCCCTGAGACTCTTCCATCAATTCAACTTTGCAGCCATGCTGCTCCGCCCAGCGCGTATACATCCGCAACAGCATTTCGGCCCAGTCCTGGGATTCGGTGCCGCCCGCCCCCGCATGAACTTCCAGATAGCTGTCGTTGGCGTCGGCCTCGCCGGACAGCAGGCTTTCGAGTTCCTTCTTGGCGCTGATCTCCCGCAGGGCCAGCAGCGCGGCTTCCGCTTCAGCCAGCACGTCGCAATCGTCTTCGGCTTCCGCGAGCGCAATCATATCGGTCTGGTCGTTCAGTTCCTGCTCGATCGATTCGATGCCGGTGATCGCGCCTTCCAGGCGGTTGCGTTCCCGCATCACGGATTGCGCCGCGTCGGGATCATTCCAGAAATCGGGGGCTTCGGTGAAGGCGTTCAGTTCTTCCAGACGCAGGCGGGCCGCGTCGAGGTCAAAGAGACCTCCTCAGCAGTTCCAATGACTGCTCGATTTCATCTGCCACGGCCTGGATTTCCGCCCGCATTACGCGTCCCCTTAAAAAGAATCTACGATCGCCATTTAGAAAATTCGCGCCGCGAACGCAAGCGGTTGCCGCTCAGTATTTACCCCCGACGGACGAGGTTCCCGTCAGAGAGAAGCCGTCCGACCCGTCGATCACCTTGCCGGCGCCGCCCGGCTCGCTGCCAGAACGGAACGCTTCCAGTATGACCTTCTTGTCACCCGGCCCCGCGGGACGGCTGGTGTCGGCATTGATCCGTACCAGACGCACGCCCGGCGGCACCCGGAACGGAATGGCCGGTTTGCCTTGCAACGCACGGGCCATAAACGTCTTGAAGATGGGCGCGGAGACCGACGATCCCGTTTCCCGACGGCCAAGCGGCCGCGGGGTATCGAATCCCGCAAACACACCAACCGCGAGGTCAGGCGCGAAACCGACGAACCAGGTATCCATTTCCTTGTTGGTCGTGCCCGTCTTGCCCGCCAACGGTTTGCCAACAGCGCGAATCCGCCGCCCTGTCCCGCGCTGAACGACACCCTTCAGCATCGAGACGATCTGGTACGAGCTGACCGGATCGGCAACGCGTTCGCGCAGGTCCGGCAGCCGAGGCGGCCTGGCACTGGATCGATTCGCCTTACGGCATTCGGCACAATCCCGCGCATCGTGACGGAAAATCGTCTTGCCGTTACGGTCCTGTATCCGGTCGACGAAGGTGGGGGTGATCCGCTTGCCGCCGTTTACCAACATGCCGTAGGCGGTTGTCAGGCGCAGCAAAGTCGTCTCACCGGCCCCGAGCGCCATGGATAATTGCTGCGGCATATCCCGGGCGATATCGAAGCGCTGCGCGTAATCGGAAACCGTCTCCATGCCGATCGCGCGCGCAAGGCGCACCGTCATCAAGTTACGCGATTTCTCGATACCAAGCCGCATCGGACTGGGCCCGTAAAATTTCTTCGCGTAGTTGGCAGGCTTCCACTTGCCCAGGCCAGGTCCCTGATCGAGGACGAACGGCGCGTCCAGAATGCGTGTCGCCGGCGTATAGCCCTTCTCCAGCGCCGCCAGATAAACGAAGGGCTTGAAAGCCGAGCCAGGCTGCCGTGTGGCCTGGGTCGCCCGATTGAACTCACTCGACGAGAAATCGTATCCGCCGGACAGTGCCAACACCCGTCCGGTATGCGGGTCCAAGGCGACGATACCGCCTTGGATTTCCGGTATCTGCCGCAAGCCGTACTGGCGAATTTCGCCGATCATATGCGGCGGATCGTCCTTCGTCTCCGGTTCCGGCAGCGCCTCTACCATCACCACATCGCCCGGCTTAAGGACGTCGGAAGCTTTTCGGATCGCCGGACCACGCAATTGCTTCTCGCGCCATTCCCGCGCCCATTTCAGTTCGGATAGCGGAATCGCACCAAGCTCGCCCGTTTCTACCCCGAGTTCCGCCTTGCCTTTGGAAACTTGGAGAACAGCGGCCAGTTGCCAATTGCCGATACCGCTTGGCTGTTTAACCTCACGAAGCCGGCCAAGCCAGCTATCGTCGACGGCGATGGTCGTCACCGGACCGCGCCAGCCATGCCGGCGGTCATAGGCGATCAGCCCGCTCCGCAAGGCGTCGTCGGCGATCGCCTGCAACCGCGGATCCAGCGTTGTGCGGACGGACAGCCCCCCTTCATACAAGCCGTCCTCGCCATAGCGGTCGATCAGTTCACGGCGCACCTCTTCGACAAAAAAGTCGGCCACGACGAACTGGGTCGCGTCCCGCAAAACAACGGCCAAAGGCGCGTCGCGCGCGATCCGCGCGGTGTCCGGCTTGATAAAGCCTTCCTCCAGCATCCGGCCGACGACCCAATTACGCCGGTCCGTCGCCGCCTTTCGCTTGCGCAGCGGATGATAGTTGTTCGGCGCCTTTGGCAGCGCGGCGAGATAGGCAACCTCCGCCGTCGTCAACTCATCCATCGATTTGTTGAAATAGTTCAGCGCCGCCGCGGCAACCCCGTAAGACCCGTAGCCGAGATAGATCTCGTTCAAATAGAGCTCGAGAATCCGGTCTTTGGTCAGGGCGCGCTCGATACGAAAGGCGAGAATCGCTTCCTTTATCTTGCGTTCGATCGATACTTCGTTGGTGAGTAGAAAATTTTTCGCGACCTGTTGGGTAATGGTCGAGGCCCCGACCGGACGCCGCCCCTGCGCATAGTTGGCGACGTTGGTCACCACGGCCCGGGCCAACGCGACGAAATCGACGCCGTAATGGCTGTAGAAATTCTGGTCCTCAGCCGCGATAAACGCTTGCTTCACACGCCGCGGCATCGCCGCGACCGGCACGAAAACACGTCGTTCCTTTGCGTATTCGGCGATCAACCGGCCGTCGCCCGCATGAAGACGCGTCACGGTCGGCGGCTCGTAATCGGCCAATTGCTTGTAGTCCGGTAGATCGCGGCCGTAATGCCACAAGCCGTAGATGCCGACGCCGACGGCCGCCAGCGCACCGAAGATACCGAGCACGAACAAAAACACGCAAAAGCGCAGGAAAAACCGCATCCGGCGTCCCATCACTGCAAAACCCGCTAGGGGTATACCGTCCTGTTGTTAACGAAGAAATATGGCGAAGTTATGTTTTTTGCCACAAATGGCCCGCGCCGCCGTGCGTTATGACCGATTGTTCAGTTCCTTGCGGGCGAAATAGCGGTCCGCAGCCCGCAGCAGCGCCTGCCCGATCCCCTTGCGATATCGCGGGCTTTTGAGGTTTTTCTCGTCCGTACGGTTCGACAGATAGCCAAGTTCGATCAGGGCGGAGGGCACGTTTGGCGACTTCAATACGGCGAACCCGGCATATCGATGCGACGTGCGCAGGAGCTTGATTTTCTTTTTCAGCTCGCCCACCAGCATCTTCGCCAAATGCCAGGATTCGCGGTTGGTGTCGTTCTGCGCCAGATCGATCAACACCCGGGAGACCTCCGACGCGTATCCGGTCAGGTCGGCGCCGGCGATAATGTCCGATTTGTTCTCCTTGTTGGCGAGATCTTCCGCTTCCTTATCGGACGCCTTGTCCGACAATGTGTAGATCGATCCGCCGCGAATCTTGCGGCTGCCGATCGAATCCGCGTGCAGCGAGATGAACATTTCCGCCTTGTTGTTGTGCGCGATCTCAAACCTGTCCCTGAGGCGCACATAGACATCGCGCGTGCGCGTCAGCACGACACGGTAGCGGCCGCTCGCTTCAAGGACCTTTTTCGCCGCTTTCGCGACCGCGAGCGTGATGTGCTTTTCGTAGCTTCCCGTTACGCCGACAGTGCCGGGATCGACCCCGCCATGCCCGGGGTCCAAGACGATTACGCGCCGCCGGTCTCCGCTGCGCTTAGGCTTCGGTTTCGGCGTTGCGCCGCTTACGCTGGCGGGACGCTTCTGTTTGGTCCAATTCTTCGATTGGGCACTCCGGGCGCCCGCAAAAAATGCGTCGCGGGTGACGGGGTTCAAGTCCACCACGAAGCGCCGTGGCTTGCTCCCCTTTGGCGGCAAGATGAAATGCTTGGTCACCATTGCCGGTGCTTTTACGTCCACCACGACTCGGCTGTTCCCCGGTTGAAACAGGCCGAACCGGAATCGTGACACGAGACCGGCAGCGGTCCGCATCCGGGCTTCTGAAACCCGCCAGGAAACTTCGGGAAAATCGATAACGATGCGGAACGGATCGGCAAGGGTGAAGATCTTGTACGGAACGGCGCGGTCCATTTCGAACACAAGACGGGTCGATTCCGGATGCACGCCGACCCGGGCGCCGGAAATCACCGGTAGCCGCTCGGCCATGGCCGGTGCCGCGGCCCAAACGGTCGCCACCAGCAGGTAGAGTGCTACAAAGTGCCTGATGCGCATCGGCCTGTGCCGCCAGATATTGGGCATATCGTTGTGTTAACTACTAGATATATCTTACCGGCGCTTCGCCATTCAATCGAAATCCATATCACAGGCTTTTCATCAAATTGCATAGAAACCATTTGTGGAATTGTTTCAAGCGCCCTATTTTAACTTCGCGCGATTGACTGCGCTCATGTTGAACGGTCGTTACGCACTGCTTCAGCGCTGTCGTTGGTCGTTTGAAGTCCCGGCCTGTTTCCTACTGGCTTCCATATGGTGCGAAACGGGCTTGCGTTTAAGAGCACTCGACTTCCGGCAATATTAAGCGTGGTCTTATTTTTGGTTTAGCGCGAAGTCTTTTCCGGAGTGGATCGTCTCCAGTCCGGAAATTGGTGGGCGCCGAGTTCCCGCCCTGTCCTGGTGTTATTGCTTTAATGCCGTTCGACAGGTCGTAGGTGGCGACGCCGGCTTCGCCGTAATGGCGGCACGATGCAGCGAATCCTGATCGCGCGTTTTGTCTCGCATCAGCCGCCGGAGAGTTAACATGTCAAAAAGAATGCTTATCGACGCCACCCATGCGGAAGAAACCAGGGTGGTGGTCGTCGACGGCAACCGGCTCGAAGATTTCGACTACGAGTCAGCCACAAAAAAACAACTCAAAGGCAATGTCTACCTGGCGAAAATCACCCGGGTAGAGCCCTCGCTGCAAGCCGCTTTCGTCGAATATGGCGGCAATCGGCACGGGTTCCTGTCGTTCAACGAAATTCATCCGGACTACTATCAGATCCCCGTCGCCGATCGGGAGAAGCTGGTCGCGGACGAGGCCGACAGCGAAGACGATGAAGCCGGTGAAGAAGGCGACAGCGTCGAAGAGGTTGGCGGCGACGAAGTCGAAGAAGAGGTTGAGCGGCGACGCCGGCCGTCCTATCGCGGCTACAAGATCCAGGAAGTCATCAAGCGCCGGCAAATCGTGCTGGTGCAGATCGTCAAGGAAGAGCGCGGCAACAAAGGCGCGGCGCTGACGACCTATCTGTCGCTGGCGGGCCGGTACTGCGTCCTGATGCCGAACACCAACCGCGGCGGCGGAATCAGCCGGAAAATTTCCAACCCCAAGGACCGGAAACGGCTCAAGACGGTGCTCGACGGTCTGAACATCCCGGAAGGGATCGCGGTCATCGTGCGCACCGCCGGCGCCGAACGGTCAAAGGCGGAGATCAAGCGCGATTACGACTATCTCATGAAACAATGGGATCAGATCCGCGAACTGACGCTCGCCTCCACGGCACCCGCCCTGATCAACGAGGAAGCCAATCTGATCAAACGGTCGATCCGGGACCTTTACTCGAAAAACATCGAACAGATCCTGGTCGAAGGCGATACGGGATACCGGCTGGCCAAGGATTTCATGAAAACGCTGATCCCGAGCCACGCGGTGCGGGTGAAACCCTACAAGGATGGCGGCATCCCGATTTTTCATCGCTATCAGGTGGAAAACCAGATCGACGCCATCCACAACCAGACGGTCCAGTTGAAGTCCGGCGGCTATATCGTCCTCGATTCGACGGAAGCCCTGGTTGCGATCGACGTGAATTCCGGCCGGTCGACCCGCGAACGGAATATCGAAGAGACAGCGCTGAAGACCAATGTCGAGGCGGCGGAGGAAATCGCCCGGCAACTGCGGCTGCGCGATCTCGCAGGCCTGATCGTCATCGACTTTATCGACATGGAACACTCGCGCAACATCCACGCGGTGGAGCGCAAGCTGAAGGAATCGCTTAAGGCAGACCGTGCCCGGATCCAGGTTGGGCGGATCAGTCATTTCGGCCTGTTGGAAATGTCTCGCCAGCGGCTTCGGCCGAGCCTGGCGGAAGTGTCCAGCAATGTTTGCCCGACCTGTGGCGGGGCCGGCCATGTCCGGTCGATCGAGTCGACCGCGCTGCATGTCCTGCGGGCGATCGAGGAAGAGGGCATTCGCAAACGCTCCGCGCAGATCACGGTGCACGTACCGACCGCGGTCGCCTTGTACGTCCTGAACCAAAAGCGGGTGACCCTTGCCGAGATCGAGTCGCGATACGATCTGACCGTTTCGATCGAAACCGACGACAGCCTCATTCCGCCCGAGTACCGGCTCGACCGGACGCGGGGGACGGATCAGTCCGATGCGGAGGCGCCCGAGAGCAACGCCACGGCGGATGACGGCGAGCAGGCGGAAGGCGGCAGACGGAAACGCCGGTCGCGGCGGCGGCGCTCGAAACGGCGTGATGACGAAACGGTCGAAACGACCGAGACGACCGAGGAGCAAGTCGAAAAGTCCGAGTCGGATGCTGGCGAGGACGCCGCCGACACATCGGAAGCGGAAACCAGCGATACCGAGGGTGAGCCGAGGAAACGCCGGCGTCGGGGACGACGCGGCGGACGTCGCAGATCCCGGAAGCCGGAGAGCACGGAAGAAACCGTTACCGCAAGCGAAGACGCGGAAACCGACGGCGCGGTAGCGCTGGAAGCGGACACGTCAGCGGAAACGGCAACCGATGCCGAAACCGAACAAACCGCGGAAGATGGCGAAGCGCCGCAAACAGATGCGGAAGCGGAACCCGAGGAAAAGAAGAAACCGCGTCGCAGGCGGTCCAAGAAGGCGGAGACGTCCGGCGAGGAATCCAGCGAAGACGCCAAACCCAAACGCCGTCGCGCACCGCGCAGGAAAGCTAAAACGGACGATGCTGCGGAAGCGGATAGCGAAGCGCAGCCGGAGGCAGCCGCTGCTGATGAGGCACCTACAGCCGAAGAACCGGTTGCGAGCAACGATGCAGCGCCGGAACCGGAAGTGACCGAAGAGACATCGCCAGAACCGGTTGTGGCTGAAACGCCGGCAGCGGAGCCAACCGAACCGTCTCCGGAACCTGAGCCCGTGCCGATGGCCGCCAGCGCGCCGGAAACCGAGCCCGAGCCGGATAAACCGAAACGCGGCGGCTGGTGGCAGAAAATTATGCGCTAACCGGCGGGCCTTAACCCTCTCGCCAATCCTGCAGCGCCTTCGCGGCCGCGGCCATGGTTTCGGTGGTGCCGGCGAAGCTGAACCGCACGAACCGATTGCCGCGATCGGGATCGAAATCGATACCCGGCGTGATGGCGACGCCGGTCTCGGCCAGGATGACCCGGCAGAATGCGTCGCTATCGTTCGTCATGTGCGACACGTCGGCATAGAGGTAGAACGCACCGTCCGCGGGCGCGATGCTGTCAAACCCGGCTTTCGGCAATTCTTCCAGCAAGAGCTCGCGATTGCGGGCGTACTGCGCAACATTGCGGTCCAACTCCTCCGAACAGTCCAGCGCCGCAACCGCGGCGATCTGCGACAACGTCGGCGGCGAGATGTACAGATTTTGGCTCAGGCTTTCGGTCACCCTCAGCAGATCCTCCGGCATCACCATCCAGCCCAAACGCCATCCGGTCATCGAAAAATATTTGGAGAAACTGTTGATGATGACGGCGTCCTGGGTAAAGGAAAGCGCGCTGTCAGCATCCGCGCCGTAGGTGATGCCATGGTAGATTTCATCGGAGACCAGGCGGATATCATGCGCGCCGCAATAGGCCACCAGTTCCCGAAACGATTTGGAATCGAGCATGGTCCCCGTCGGGTTTGACGGGCTGGCGACGATCAAGCCGGCGAGCGGCCCCGCCTCAAGCGCCTTGTCCAGCAGCGCCGGCGTCGGTTGAAAACGGTCCGACAATTCGGCCGGCAGCAGAACCGGCTCAATGCCGAGCGCGGACAGGATATTTCGATAACAAGGATAGCCCGGGGCCGCCAGCGCGACACGGTCGCCCGGATCGAATGCGGCCAAGAAGGCCAGAACGAAACCGGCCGACGACCCGGTCGTCGCCACAATCCGCTCCGGTGCCACATTCAGGCCGTAATAGTCGCCATATCGCTTTGCCACCGCTTCACGGATATCCGGAATACCCAGCGCATCGGTATAGCCAAGACGCTCGGCGCGTAATGCATTCTCGGCGGCCCGCAATGCGCCTTCCGGTGCACTGGTCCCCGGCTGACCGACCTCCAGGTGATGGACGGCTTGTTTGGCGATTTCACGTTCGTTCGCCGCCCGCATAACTTCCATGACGAAGAAGGGCGGGATGTCCAGCGCCCGCTGCGACACTTTCAGCATTTCATCGTCTCCTACCGTTCCGGTTCAGCCGCCAAACCGGCGCCGCGCGGATCGGCATATACGAAGCAGGCAATATTCTCAGTGCGCACGTCGAGGCCAAGCGGGCATTCCACCGCGTTTACCTTCCCCAAGGCCGGCACGACCGCCGTCTTGTGACCACGCTGTTCCAAGTCACGCTTGAAATTCTCGGGAACCGCGGCTTCCAATACGGCGATATCGGGTGCGCCGCCATGATGCACCCGGGGCGCTTCGATCGCCTTTTCCAAGGTGACTCCCTGCTGCATCGAGGTGGCCAACACGGAAGTTGTGGCCGTCATCGCTGCGGCTCCGCCCGATCCGGCGATTGCGTAGCGAAAACTTTGAAACTCCGCGTCAAAGGACAGAACCGGACCGAGGGAAAGCGCATTGCGATCCGCTTGCCCAGGCGCCGCGGCAAGAACGATCCCGGTACCCGGCGCAACGCGCCCGGTGCCGAACAAATTATAATTGGTTAGATTACAAGCTACCGCCAAACCCACTAGGTCGACGATTACGAACCCGGTACCGGCGGGATTCTCCCGAACGGGCGCTGGCACCGGATCCAGCTTCGCGATTGGAGTCGCTGCGCTGCGGTTGAAGGATGCCATGAGTGATTGCGCGTTGCCGGGATTCGCAAAAGCCTGCTCCGCCTTCACGGTCCCAACGGACTGCAACCAGCTAGGCCGTGCACCGAAGGCGCGCTTCGCCGTCTCCAAAAGCAGATGCAGCCGCGCTGCACCGGCAGCCCCCTGAAAGCGGTTTTCCATTGCCAACATGTTCCACATCAAGCCGCTCGCAATGCCGCCGCCCGCCGGTGCAGGAACAAAATTCACAATCTGGTCGTCATACGGAATCGCAACGGGCTTGCGCCAACGCGGGACATAATTTCGCAAATCTTCTACGGAAAGGGTGCCGCCAGCATCCTGTACCGCCTTTACGATCCGTGCCGCCAAGGGCCCTTCATAGAATGACGTGACCCCTCCCGCTCGGAGTGCCGCGTAGGTATCCGCGAGATCCTGCTGGATGTGGCGGTCGCCCTCTTCAAAGGGCCTGCCATCCGGTCGCGCAAATACCCTTCGGGCGTTGGGGTCCTGAAAAAGCGGTTTCGCCGCAAGCACCATCTCCCGCGCTGCCGCTCGCGACACGATATGACCGAACCGCGCCTTTTTCTCGGTCTTCGCCAATATTTCCCGAAGTTCAGATTGCCCGTAACGGACCTGCAATGCCGCCAGTCCCCGCAACAAGGTGGGAATAGCACTGGGTCGATCGGCCCGCGCGTTCGATGTGCCTGGCGGCGCGATGAAGTCGATAACTTCTGTTTTCTTTTGACCCGGGTCATGCACGATGCAGACCCCACCGCCGCCCAAACTGATGGATGACGGCATCGTAACTGTCATTGTCAAGGCGAGCGCAACCGCCGCATCGGCTGCCGTTCCCCCGAATTTTAGGACATCTTCCGCCGCTATGACGGCATTGGGTTCATCCCCTGCGATAGCGCCAAAGAAAACAACGTTGCTGTTGATCAGGGTACTCCTGGTCTGGCTACGGGATTCCGAGCCGGGCAAAATACCGGAGAGGCCAGAAAATATGCCCGATTTACCGTCTGACCCGCTGTCACCGCCGCATCCGACGGTCAGCGCAGCGGCCAGAGCGAGCGCAATCACTTGATTGCTGCGGCGATAGACCCCGGCTATGGTGCGGGCTCTCAGGAGATTCGGCACGTCAATGCGCATAAAATGTTCCAAATATGTTAGCCGTTTTCTGGCGGTTTTCGGGGCTGTTCTGATTACGCTGTCCGGTCAGACGACGGCAAGCGCTATTTCGCTGATCCGCGACACGGAGATCGAAAATACCATTCGCGTGTACTCCCAGCCGATCTTCGAAGCCGCCGGTCTCGAAACCGGCGATATCCAGATTCACATCGTCAATGACCCGTCCCTGAACGCCTTTGTCGCCGGCGGGCAAAGACTTTTCATCAATACAGGCCTGCTTATGAAAGCGGAAAATGCCGGCCAGGTCATCGGTGTGATTGCGCATGAGACCGGTCACATCTCCGGCGGCCATCTGGTCCGGCTACAGGAAAGCCTCAAAAACAACACCGCGAAAACTATTCTGACACTCGTCCTCGGTGGCATTGCCGCCGTCGCCACCGGCCAGGGCGAAGCCGCGGGCGCCGTTGTCGCGGGCGGTGCGACCTTGCAGCAGCGCTCGCTGCTCAGCTACACACGCACGATGGAACAGTCCGCCGATCAAGCCGCGGCCCTTTTCTTGGATGAGGCAGGCTATTCCGGGCGCGGCCTTTTGCAGTTTCTAAGCACGCTGTCGGGACAGGAACTCCTTTCCGCGGGCCGTCAGGATCCCTATCTGCGCTCGCACCCGTTGACCCGGGACCGCATCGAATTCATGCGCAACCATGTTGCGACGTCGCGCCATTCGGACACACCGCTGCGTAAGGATCTTGTAGAGGCGCACGACCGGATGCGGGCGAAGCTAAAGGGTTTCATCAATCCGCCTTCGCGCACTCTGCGCGAATACAAAGCCGACGATACCAGTTTTTCGGCACGATATGCCCGGGCGGTGGCCTTCAAAAAACAATTCAAAATCGACGAAGCGCTGGCCCTGCTGGACGGACTGATCGTGGAATCGCCAAACGATCCGTTCCTTTACGAACTGAAGGGTGACGTATTGCAGGATGCCGGACGGGTCGCCGATTCTATTCCACCATATGAAAAAGCAGTTGAAATGTTGCCGTGGGCCGCACTGATCAGGGTCAGTCTCGCTCAATCGCAGCTTGAATTGAAGGACCGCCGGTCGAGCGACGCGGCGCTCGAGAACTTGCAACAGGCCGTCCGCTACGAGCCGGAAATGCCGCTGCTTTGGCGTCTTCTCGCCACCGCCCACGCACGCAATGACGACCAGGCCCATGTGATGCTGTCGCTCGCGGAAGAGGCGTTGCTAAGGGGCAAGAAGTCCGAAGCCCGTCAACGGTCCAAACGGGCGATGGATTTGCTGCCGGAAGGCACCGCCGGTTGGATACGCGCACAGGATATTCACCAAGCCGCCAAGAAGAAAAAGAAATAGGCCGCTCGTAAACACCGTCATCGCCGCGTTGGGCAGGACACGGCAAACCGCAAGGAACATCGCGTGAAGCTCTTTTCCTCTTTTTGTTTCGCTACACTAATCGTTGCCGCGACGGCAATACTATCCGCCGCCCAGGTATCAGCCAAGGACAAGTCCGCTATCGAGGAGATCGTTCGGCAATATATCCTCGAGAATCCTGAGGTCATTACTGAAGCGCTTGAACGGCTTCAGGAGCGCGAGAGACTGGCGCAGGAAAAGGCGCAACAGCACGCTCTTAAACAGAGTGCGGCGGCGCTCTACCAGCACCCCATGACGCCGGAACATGGCAATCCTAAAGGGGATGCGGTTGTCGTCGAGTTCTTCGACTATCAATGCGGTTACTGCAAACGCGTCTTACCCTCCCTCATGGAGGTAATCGACTCCGACAAGAATCTTCGGGTGATCTGGAAGGAACTGCCGATCCTGGGACCGGTCTCGCGTTTCGCCGCCCGCGCGGCCATGGCGTCGGACAAACAGGGGAAATACCTCGAATACCATATCGCCCTGATGGCGTTGCGGGGCCGGCTGACCGAAAAACGGGTCATGGAAACCGCGAAAAGCGTTGGCCTCGATATAGGACGGCTGATCGAGGATATGGGATCGCCGAAAATCGACCGCTATCTCGATGAGACGCTGCGGCTTGCCGAAGCTTTGGGAATCAATGGTACACCGGCATTCCTGATAGGAAACCAGCTGGTCCCGGGCGCGATAAGCGCCGATCAATTGCGTCAAATCATCGCGCAATCACGGGAACCGAAGGGCTAGCTCAGATCGCGACCCGCTCTAAGGCACCGCATCCGACAAATTTTCGATCGGAAGCGGTTCGATCCTGTCTGCCGGGGTGAAGCCGAAAATCATTC
>CAJWOT010000004.1 GCA_913044215.1 uncultured Rhodospirillaceae bacterium
GCAATCACAAATCTCTTGCGCGACCTGGTCGAATGCATCCTGCGCGACGGGGCCGCTGGGGACGGTGCGGGCGGCGATAGGGATGACGAACTCGGCACCGATTTCTTCGGCGAGATCGATAAAGGCACCCATAGGAATCCGCGTTCCCTTGAAATGCGCATAGGCCGCCGCCCCTCGAAGAGGCCTGCCGGCAGGCCCAAGGCTCTCCAAAGGTGTTGGAAGCGGCGAGAAGGTATTCGTCTCATGCTTCAACATGGAGATAACGAGTTTAATGTCCCCCCTCCAAACGACTGACCTGCCGCCGGCAAGATGGTTTCCTGCACGATGCGCCATTGTTCATCTGTCTCGCGCGCAAGAAAGACTTCCAGCCGGTTTCGATTGACCGTACCGTCACGCGCTTCGACCGTCTCTTGCGTCTCGAAACAGATCAGCGAGTCGGTTTCAGACACGATTTGAATATTGTCGTAGCTGATCGCCTTAATGAGATTGCGCGCAAATTCCTCCGCGCATTGCCGCGACCAATCTTCGTAGGCAATCACCTCAAAGCCGGGAACACCATAAACGGCAACGGACTTCGAAATCAGCGCCATGTGCGCCGCGTGATCGCCTTCGATCGCGGTTTCCACGAAGTACGACATGAAAGCGTCGACGGAAAATTGGCTCACGAAACACCTCGTCAGTATCGCGGCCATGATGTCACGAATGCCACTATCGCGTAAGCCGTCCGGTTGGAGGCAACGGGTGCGGCCTGTTATAAGCAGCGGGAGATCGCGGGCGTGACGTCCGGGGATGAGAAAGAAGGATTGATAAACAAATGGCTAACTATGGTCCGTATGATGATATCGAGGTGACCGTCGACAATTTCGTCGCAACCGTCGAAATCCAACGTCCGCCGTTCAACTATTTCGACTACGCGTTGATCCAACAGATCGCCGACGCCTTCGAAGCGTTCGACAACGACACTGCCGTGCGGTCTATCGTGCTGTGCGCGCAAGGCAAAGCTTTCTGCGCAGGCGCCAATTTCGGTGACCGCAGCCGCTCCTCCGAAAATTCCGACAGCGGCAATCATCTGTATGTCGAGGCCGTTCGGCTGTTCAAGACGGGCAAGCCGGTCGTCGGCGCGATGCATGGTGCCGCGGTTGGCGGCGGCCTCGGCCTTGCCATGATGCCCGACTTCCGGGTGGGTTGCCCGGAAAGTAGGTTCTCGGCCAATTTCACGCGACTTGGCTTCCATCCCGGTTTCGGGTTGACCTACACGTTGCCGCGTTTGATCGGTGAGAAGAATGCTGAACTGATGTTTTACACCAGCCGGCGCGTGAAGGGCGAAGAAGCCTACCGCCTCGGTCTCATCGACGCACTGGTGCCGCAGGACGAAGTACGCAGCGCAGCCCAAGCCCTGGCGACCGAGATCGCTGAATCCTCGCCCCTCGGCGTAACCACGACGCGCGCCACGATGCGCGTTGGAATCGCCGACAAGGTGCGGGAAGCGACCGACATCGAGTTGGAAATTCAGAACAAGCTGCGTGTCACGAAAGATTTTCAGGAAGGCGTCAAGGCGATGGCCGAACGCCGTGTCCCGAACTTCACCGGCACCTGGGAAGCGGCCTAGCCGTTCCAATCCTAATTTCGGGCAAAAAAAGAGGGGCGAGCCGATTGGCCCGCCCCTCTTCAAGTTCTCAGGGAGGTGTCATTAGTCAGCCGCATCCGCCTCCACGATCTTAACGGTCTCCGCGTCGCGTACGGACGCGATGAAATTGACCCAGACATCGTGATAACCGGGAAACTTGCCGCTCTCAACCCGTTCCCAGAGAAAGCGCCATTCCGCTTCTTCCAGGATCACAGCATCCCGGCCTTCATGGGTTTGCAGCTTGGCAACGATTGGATGCGCTTCAAACATCTCGGCTGCGGACATACCGCCTTCACCCTGCGGCGCGGCGGCGAACTGGATGAGCTGTTGACGATAATCGAACTTGGCAGCGTCCCTTTCGACGGTGCGCAAAGGGATCTTGCGCGCCATAGATTGGCCCTCCTGCATATTGTGAAAAAACTGGGTTAAGCGACCACAGCCCGGTCTGTGACCCGGCGCCAGTTGGTCCCGTCGGAGAATGCGGGCACCGCGCCGACGAGAGCGACTGCCGTCGCGTGTCATGGGCGGAGGATCGCCGGAAATAGGTATCCTCCAACGAAAAAACCGCCGCGTTCGGCATGTTTTTCAATAAGTTAACGCAACACACGCAATACGACATGCTGATCCAAAGGATAGGTTTCCTGGGGTGTTAGTCAACAACACACAACCGCTAAATCGCCGAGACCGGATCAAGCCGACGGCTCTTCCTCCATCGCACGGTATAAACCCGTCAGGGTCTTGCCACGTTCCAGTCGGAAGGTTTCGCCCGTATTCGTCACCCAATCTATCCAGTACAAGCGGAACATGCGGAAGTCGGCGCGCAACTCGCACCATGCAACCAGCGTCCACACCTTGCCCCAGAACCATAGGCCGAGCGGGCGTACGGCTCGTTCGGTCGACCGGTCTTCCGCATCGCGATAGGACAATTTCAACCGATTGCGTTTCTCCGCTGCCCGCTCGAGCGCATCGATTCTCTCACGGACCTGCATCGTCATCTCGGATGCGATAGCGTGAATTTCGATCTGGTCCGTTCGGTGTTTGGTTCCATCTGGCAGCACCGACCCGATCTTGGTCAGCGCCTCCTCCGCCGCTCGGGCCATCCCGGCACCACCCCAGGCACGGATCAACCGCGCTCCGGCGACTAGGGCTACCACCTCATCGCGTGTGAACATAAGTGGCGGCAGGTCGTAGCCATCGCGCATCAGATAACCGACGCCGGCTTCACCATCGGTTGGCACACCACTCGATTGCAAGTCGGCGATATCGCGGTAGATCGTCCGTTCCGATACTTCCAGCCGCTCGGCGAGCATCGCCGCAGTGACGAGCCGACCGCCGCGCAGATACTGCACGATTTGAAACAAGCGGTCGGCGCGTCGCATTGCGAAGTCCTATTTAGAGAAGACACCGATTGAATTTCCGTCCGGGTCGAGGCAATAGGCGAAGCGGCCTGCAGGAATCCAAATTACGTCCGAGACAACCTCCCCTCCCGCGTTCTTCACCCGCTCCAGCGCCGCTTCCAGCCTGTCCGGGGTGGCAAGATGAACGGTCGGTCCCGTGCCTTTGGCTGCGGATTTCCCGGGATAGAGATGCCCGGCCAAGCCGGCATCGTTCGGGGTTGGGAACATGGCAAAAGGGTTCTCCTCGCAATCGACCTTCTTCAACTCCGTGCCGAAAACAAGGTTGTAGAAAGTCATGGCGCGGTCCAGACCGGTAACGGGAATCTCCGTCCAGACGGTAAAGTTTTCCGGGGCGAAACTCATACTCTTGTCTCCGTAAGCGGTTGCGATGGACCGACAATCGCACACCCCTCCTGACAACATTCTGTCAGGAGCCCGTCACCGGAGACAGAAATTTTCTACTTTGCCCGAGCATCCTCAATGGCGCGCCAAACCCGCTCCGGCGTCGCCGGCATTTCGATATGTTTTATGCCGAATTCGGACAACGCATCGGTAATAGCGCCGATCACCGCCGCGGGTGCACCGGTCGCGCCGCCTTCGCCGCCGCCCTTGACGCCAAGTCTGGTGCTAGGGGCGATCACCTCATTGAATTCTAGATCGTAATTCGGCAATTGGTCGGCCCGCGGCATAGCGTAATCCATGAAGGATCCGGCGATAAGTTGCCCGCTCTCTGAATCGTAGACACCGTTTTCCATGAGCGCCTGGCCGACCCCTTGGGCTATTCCGCCGTGGGTCTGACCGTCGACAATCAGAGGATTGACGATGCGTCCGACATCGTCGATCGCCGTATAGCGCACGATGCGAACGACCCCGCTATCAGGCTCAATTTCAACTTCCACGACGTGGGTACCGTTCGGATAGGCCGGAATCAGCTCCGTTACCTGCGCCGCGCCTTCCAGCCCGCCTTGCAGTTCCTCCGGCAGGCCCTCCTGGCCGGCTGCTTCGAAAAGACCTAGGCTGCGATCAGTTCCCTTGATGCGAAATTCACCGCCGGTAAATTCAATGTCTGCGGGATTCGCCTCCAACACATGGCCCGCGATTCGCTTGCCCTTGTCGAAAATCTGGTCTGCCGAGAGACCAAACAGGTGCCCCGCCAAACGCATCGAACGCGAGGAATGCGACCCGCCACCGATTTTCACGAAGGCCGTATCGCCGGCTTTCAGCACGATGGTTTCGAACGGCACCTCCATCATGTCGGCAACGACCTGGGCGTAAGCTGTCTCGTGCCCCTGTCCGCTCGCCTGGGTACCGATAACCAACTCGATACGGCCCTCTGGCAATATCTTCATTTCCCCGCGCTCGGCCGGCCACCCGGTTGCCGTCTCGATATAATTGGCGATCCCGATGCCGCGATAGACACCGCGCGATCGTGCCTCTGCGCGTCTTGCTTCGAAACCATCCCAGTCGCCGTGCGCCAGCGCCATATCCATGCCGCGCTCGAACTCGCCGCTGTCATATGTTTTGCCGGTAGGATTTCTGTAAGGAATAGATTCGGGCGGGATCAAGTTGCGACGCCGCAGTTCGACGCGGTCGATACCCATTTCGGCCGCCGCCAAGTCGATCAGCCGCTCCATCACGAATATCGCCTCCGGACGCCCGGCGCCGCGATAGGCGGTCGTCGGCGAACTGTTGGTCAACACGCCCTTGGAGACGACGTAGGCATCGGGAATGTCGTAGACGCTGGTTGTGACAGACGGCCCGCGCGCCAATGGCACATAGGTGATCGCGTGCGACCCCAAATCCCCGTAATTTTCGGTTCGCATGGCGAGAAACTTGCCGTCCGCATCGAGCGCCAGCTCCGCCCGGGTCAGCAAGTTTCGGCCGCTATAGTCGCTGAGAAAACACTCACCGCGATCCGCTGTCCATTTGACCGGCCGGCCGATCCGCTTTGCCGCCCACAGTACGAGGGCAAATTCTGAATAGGTCGAGTTGCGGGTACCATAGCCGCCGCCGACGTCACGGCTGATAACGCGCATCTGGTCGGTACTGACGCCGAACACCGGGGCCAGTTCGTTCATGAAGCGCACCACGCCCTGGCCGCCCGCGTTGAGGACAAATCCGCCGTCAAGGTATTCACCGATCGCGGCCCTAGGCTCCATCGGCACACCGGTCACCCGGTTGTTGAAGGTTTCGAAACGGACGGTATGCGCCGCGCGCGCGAAAGCGGCGTCTACCGCGGCCGCATCACCTTTCACATCGTCGACAACGATGTTGTTGGGGACCTCGTCCCAAATCGCCGGCGCGTCCGGCGCCGTCGCGGAAGCGATATGCGGCAGGGGTGCGAGCGGCTCTATCGCCACGTCGATTAGCTCAGCGGCATCTTTCGCCTGGTCCAGGCTTTCGGCAACCACCAGAGCGAGCCCTTCACCGACGCGCCGAATCTTCTGATATGCCAACGGATAAAGCGGCATTTGAAAAATCGGAGCACCGTCCCGGTTCTTCAGTTCGACATCCTTGGGGTTGCCGTACTGAACGATCGGCTCCAGCCTGTCCGCCAGATAATCGTCGGCTGTCAGCACTGCCAGGACACCGGGGGCCTCCAAGGCAGCCACGATACCAATCGAACGGATGCGGCCGTGCGCCTCCTGCGCGCGTAATACGTAGAGGTAGGCCTGGTTTGGCCGGTTCAAATCGTCGCTGAACTCTCCGGCGCCGGTCAGTAATCGATGATCTTCGACCCGAACCCGATGCTCCCCGACATAGCTCATTTCGGTCGGGTCGCGACCGTTGCGAGCGTATAACCGGCCAGGTCCGACATAGTGCTGGGATCGAGCTGCGGCCCGGTGGCGAGAAAGCGCTTAATGGTCCGAATCGCCGCGACATCGTAGCTGGCAAGCCTTCCAAGCAAGCTGTCGAGCGTGTCGTCCAAGCCATCCGCATTCACAACCTGACTGACCAGACCGACGGCCAAGGCCGCCGGTGCGTCGATTTCTTCCATCGAATAGACCATGTTGGCGACAGCCTTCGGCGCAACCTTCGCCAGGGCCGACATCGCCAATGTCGGTGCAATGCCGTGCCCCATCTCTGGCAGCGCAAACCGCGCCCCGTCGGACGCGATCGCGATGTCCGAACCGCCGACAAGCGCGCAACCGAAACCAAGAGCCTTACCCTGCACCACGGTCACGATGGGCGCCGGGCAGTCACGGAACGCCTTGTAGACATCAAGGATCTTGCTGAACACCTTGCCATGCAGATCGAACGCGTTGTCTGGCGGCGGGCCGCCCGGCCCCTTCGGATCACGGCCGTGACAGAAATCCTTCCCGTTACCGCGCAGGATGATTGCCCGCAACTTCGGATCCGCCGCAATCTCGTCCACATGCGCGGACAACTGCTGCATCATCGTATGGGTGAAAACATTACCACGCCGCGGCCGGTTCAACGTGATGGTGGCGAACGGCCCCTTCCGTTCGACGATGATCGGTTTCGCCATCGACATGTCCTCCCGTTTCATTGTTTCGCCCAGCTTACGAATTGAAGCCGGTGGAGCAAACGGCCGCAAACGAAAAGGGCCGCCACAAGGGCGGCCCCAAATCCGTGCAATACCTTATGTTGTTATTCGGCCGCCGCCGCGGGATCCGCGAACAGCGATCCGACGTAAAAGCCCCGCCGCTTCAAGCTCTTCACGAACTCGTCGTTGAAGTGACTTACGACGGATCCCGTTATCGTATCGCTGGCCAACAACGCGTCGGACCAGGCCTGAACTCTTGGGAAATCATTCAGGACACCGGTCTTCAGTTTGGCTTCGACGAAGGCGAAACGCTGCAAGAAAGGCGCATAAGCCGCATCGACGAGGCAGAGCTTGTCCCCGTTGAAATAGGGCCCGTCATTGTCGCGCTCCTTGCCGAGAGCCTCTTCGAGCTTGGCGATGCGCTTCGGTGCTTCTGCCAAACCCGCCTGCATCTCCTCTTCCGACTTGGTGTAGTAGATACCGCTGAGCCCCTTGGCGAAGTCCGGCACGAAATCAGTCCAGGCGCGATTGCGGGCGCGCTTGATGGGATCGGCCGGGTGCAGATGCGGTTCGACCATCTCGTCGAGATATTCCGCGATCGCGTTCGACTCGAACAACGGCACGCCGTCGACGGACAACACCGGCACTTTGCCGTGCGGCGAAATCTCCAGGAACCAGTCAGGCTTGTCTTGCAGGTTGATATATGTAACTTCGAATTCGATATCCTTGGCACGCAAAAGAATCACGGCGCGCTGGACCCAGGGTCACGTGTACGAGCTGATCAGGTGGTATTTCACCGCCATACCGCTGCCTCCTAGCTATTGGTGTGTCGCTTTTTCAACTAAAGCGACAATAAGACCGGCGTCGCGCCCGTGTCAAAACAGACCGTTGCCCCGAGCCGATAATTTGAAGTTCGCGAGTCATCACGCTGTCGGCGCCCAGCCATAGGCTTTTGCGCAGGCACCGCCCATTAGTGTCGCGCGCTCGCTGTCGCTCAAACGATCGGTAAGCCGGAATGGTTCAACCGCCTGCTCATAATTTACGACAGCGAAAGCGCGGGTCCAGTCGGTGCCCCACAAGCAGCGGTCAAGTCCCCAGGCGTCGAATACGCGTGCCAAGGGGTCCCAGATATCCGGGAACGGGTAGGGTTCCTTGGACAAGGTGCAAGCGCCACTCACCTTGATGACCGCGTTGGGGCGCTTGGCAAGGTCGAGTACCTTTGGCAATTCGGCCCAAGGTTCTTCGGGGGCCGGCGGCGTGCGCGGCTGCACCAAGGCGAGATGGTCGATGATGAACCTTGTGTCGGGGAAACGGTCCACCAAGGATATACCCGCATCGATATTGCCCCAGCACAGCATGTTCACCGGAAAGTCATGCCGGACCGCTTCGCGCAGGATGACACCGAGACCCGGATGGCTTGGATCGCGCCCCACCTCTGGCGCCATCATGATGCGGATACCGACGGTGCCCGGCGTCCGCTTCCACTCGGCAATAACATCCGCGACGGCCGGATCGTCCGGGTCGACCGGTTTGACGAGGGCAAAGCGGCTCGGATGCGCCTGTTGCACCTCCACGGCGTAGCTGGCGTCGTACTGATACATGGAAAACGCGGAGATGAAGATCGCGCCATCGACACCGACCGCATCCATGGCCGCCACCATCTCGTCGCCATTGACCTGATCGGGCCAGTTGGGCACCGAATGCCAGGGGCGTGCCGGCGTGTTGGCTTCATAAACATGAACTTGGGAATCGATGATGGGCACGGGGCGGCTCCTCGCTACGAATTGGTGATGTTCATATTGCAGCAGCCCATGACCGCCTCGTCCAGAGAAGCTGGCATTTCCCTGCGCGGCGGGGTAAGCAGCAAGCGATAATTGGCCCCGCCCGTCGAAAGAGACCTGCCATGAAATACGCCGCTTCGCGTCTGGCCGTCGTCCAACCCTCCGCCTCGATGGCCGTCAGCGGTATGGCAAAAGCGCTGACCGATGAAGGTCACGACGTCATCGATTTGGGCCTTGGCGAGCCGGATTTCGACACGCCAGCGCACATCGTCGAAGCGGCGCACGCGGCGGCCCTGGCCGGCAAAACGCGCTACGAGCCAACCGGCGGTGCGCCGGAACTGAAACAGGCCATCGCGCGCAAGCTCGCCCGCGAGAACGACCTGACCTACGCACCCGATGAGATCATCGTCTCGAACGGCGCCAAACAGGTCATCTACAACGCTCTGATGGCCACCTTGGACCCCGGTGAAGAGGTGATGCACTGCGCACCCTATTTCGACATTTACAAAACCATAACCCTGGTCTTGGGCGGTGTTCCGAAGATCCTATCCTGCAGCGCGGCGGACGGGTTCCGCCTGACGCCGGAAGCACTGGAACAGGCGATCGGCGAGTCGACAAGATGGCTGCTGCTCAATTCGCCCTCTAACCCCGCCGGCGCCACCTACGACAAGGCGCAGCTCGCAGCGTTGGGCGAGGTTCTCGCTCGCCACCCTCAGGTTTTCGTCCTAGCGGACGAAATTTACGAACACATCATTTTTGACGACCAGCCCTTCACCTCGTTCGCGACAGCCTGCCCCGACCTGCGCGACCGCACGCTGACAGTTAATGGCGTGTCGAAAGCTTTCGCGATGACGGGATGGCGCATCGGCTACGGCGCGGGCCCGCGTGAGCTGATTAACGCCATGACGACGGTGCAGTCACAGGTGACTTCGGGCGCCTGCGCCATCGCTCAGGCCGCCGCGGCGGCCGCGTTGGACGGGCCGCAGGACGATGTCAGGCGGTTCCGCGAAGCGTTCGAGCGCCGCCGCAACCTGGTCGTCGCCGAGGCCGAGAAAATTCCAGGGCTGACCCTCGCACCGCCGGGCGGCGCTTTTTACACCTTCATCGGCTGCGAAGAGTTTATCGGCGCCACAGCACACGATGGGACGGTGATCGAGGACGATATCGGCTTCGCCAAATACCTACTGAACGAGGGCAAGGTTGCCGCCGTGCCCGGCAGCGCCTACGGCCTGTCGCCATTTATCCGTTTTTCGACGGCGACCTCCGATGAGAAACTTTCACAAGCAATGACGCGCATGGCCGACTGCCTCTCGAAACTGACGACGTCACCGAGTAGAAACTGAGCGCAAAGATTCGGAAGCAGCACAATGGCACAGGCGGCAACGGCGCCGGTTCTCCCTCAAACCGACCACGCGAGCAAACGCATTGCGGTGATTGGCGCCGGTGCGGCGGGTATCTGCATGGCGAAGTACCTGCGCGAAGTCGGTTTCGCGGTCACCATCTTCGAGATCGGCTCGCAGATCGGCGGCATGTGGTGCTATCAGAACGACAACGGCCTATCGTCAGCCTACCGCACCCTGCACATCAACACCTCGCGCGGCGTTACGCGATTCCACGATTTGGATTTCGACGATGACGTTCAAGCATTCCCCGACCATTGGGACATGCATCGCTATCTTGAGAAATACGCAAGGCATTTTAACCTGGTACCGCTCATTCGATTCAACAGCCGTGTCGCGGACATCCGTCCGGCCTTCGACCCGGCCTCCGACCCGCCGCGCTGGGACATTGTCTTGGAAGACGGCAAGACGGAGGAGTTCGACACGGTGATCGCGGCGACGGGCCACCTGGCCGATCCCATGCACGTCCCGATATTTCGCGACAATTTCACCGGCACCTACGTGCATTCGCATCATTATAAGGAGCCCGAAGATTTCGTCGGCCAGCGTATCTGCGTCGTCGGCGTCGGCAACAGCGCCTGCGATATCGCCAGCGATGTTTGCGTTACTTCACCGCGTTGCGTGCTGGTCGCGCGGTCGGGTGCCATCATCTTGCCGAAACTGTTCTGCGGCATCCCGTTTACGGACATCACGCGAAAGATTCAGCGGCCTTGGATTCCGGGATGGCTGCGGCGCAAGCTGACAGGCATCTTGACCTTCCTGGTCCATGGCAACATGCAGAAGCTTGGCTTCCGGCCGATGGAGAAACGGGTCCATACCACCAGCAACGGCACCATCGTGACGGACATCGCCTATAGCCGGATCGCGGTGAAACACGAAATCGAGAAAATCGACGGCAAAGTGCTGCATTTTTCCGACGGGACGGCGGAAGAGTTCGACACGATCATCGCGGCGACCGGATATCAGATCCAGCTGCCTTTCATTTCTCGCGACATCGTCCCGCTGGAGGACAACAAACTTCGCCTTTACAAACGCATGGTGCAGCCGGGCTGGCCAGGCCTGTATTTTCCGGGCTTCTTCAACACCGACACAGCCCTGAACATGGTGTTCGAGCATCAGGCCCGTTGGATTCGCGCCGTTGAAATGGGCGAAGCGGTGCTGCCGAGCGACGATGACATGTGGGCGGACATTAAGGCGCAGGAGCGCTGGGTCGGCGAACGGTTCAAGGACACGGCGCGTCACACGATCGAGGAAGAGCATGTCGTTTATCTGGGCGCGCTCAAGAAATCGCTGCGCCTCATGAAACGATTGGCGAAGTGGCGGAAGGGAAAATTCCCCACACCGCAAACGAAGCTCGGCAAACTTTCGCCGGAACGCTAGTGATCAGCGCGAAATTTTAGCCAGGGATGCGGATTTGCTTGCTCGTCGGAAAGCCGTGCATGCCGTTGCTCGCAAAGGCGTACGCATTGGACCTTAACGGATCGCCGCTGACGATGATGAGAATGTCTTCCGGTTTTTCAACGATCGGCACCAGACGCTGCGGATCATCTTGCGATGCGAAGTGCGCCGCCGCGGTGCCGCCGGCGACCAGCTGATCCAAAGTCGGTTTGCCCGGAACCAAATTCGTCCATTGGCCGATATAGCGCTCCAATTTCTCCGCCGGCAGCCTTGCGTAGTTGAACAGCGCCGAACGAAGGTTTTCTTTCGACATACCAGCGCGCTGCAAGGTCTTGGCAACCAACGGACTGATCACCAGTAACGGCCGATAGGTGCCCCGCGCGAATCCGACGGTGAAAATAAGTTCCCAGCTGGTATGTCGCACCAGCCCGTCGGCGAGATATCGGGCGATCTCTTGCGGGTCATTGCCGTAGATAGAGCCGATCCCGCCACCACTGGTAAAACGGCCGATGGTGACGAGATTCTCCTCTGGACCAAAGCCGCGGTCTTCACCCAAACTCGGCCACCCAATCGACTTTGCTTCCGCTTCGTGCTCCGCCAGCACGACGCGCCAGGTATGCCCGAAAGTTCCCTTGTCGGCACCTTCAGGCAAAATCCCGGCGACGTTGCGTTGGTACAGCCGGATAAACCGTCCAACACTGGTGTTCGCTTGATAACCATCGCGCAGCGCCGCGCCAGCGCAATTGAATCCCAAATTTTCTATCACCGGCCCGTTCAGGATGATCAGCGGGTCCCCGCCCGTCGTGTCACCGCTGTGTTCGACTCCATAGACCGGATCGCAGAGCACCTCCGCTATCGCGATCAGCACCGGCATGTATTCCGGTCGGCAGTTCGCCATCACGCCGTTGATCGCCACATTCGTAACTGTCGCAGCCGACCCGGACGGTTGCAGGACCCCAATCAGCCGGTCAGGGTCATCGCGGGTCTCTACCAAAAACGCCGCGACCCGGCCCCGCGTCGGCGGAACGATAGGCAGCCCATCACTCCATTGCCGACCCAGGAAAAGGCGATTAATCGCATCGAAATCGCCGCATCCGACGACCGTGCCGTTTGTGTAACATTCGGCCGCTCCATCTGAGACCGCGGGCTCGAGCAGGCAGCGGATAACCTCGGGCGCGGTGACCTCATCGATGTTGCGCTGCAACTCCTCAACCGACTGCCCATCCACATGGCCCACGATACGCGCGATCGGGATCGTCTCGACGCCCAAACCGGGCGTGATCGCGGCCGCCTGACCAACAAACCCGTCGCAAACAAGCGACGCCGTCGGCACGCCCGCCTTCTCGACCGCAGCGCTGGCCCGCATCACGGCGGGCGTACAAGCACCTCAGCAGCCTATGCCGCTGATAACGGCATCGACCTCCAGCTTCTTTAGACGGTCGGGCAGTGCCGCGACAACGGCGTGCTCGTCGCCGCCAAAAATAGGGCCGAAGGCGTCATAATTCACAAACTCGACACCATCGAACGTCGCGGAGAGGTTCCGCTGCAGAGCCGGGAAAATCTCTTCGCCGCGGAACATGTCGTCCCACAGAAACCCGATTCGCTTGCCGGAAAGATCGTTCCGCGGCGCCGGCGGCACCGTGTTGACGGCGCTCACCCCGCCGGGCCAAAGCGCCTCGAACTCTTCCTTTTCCGCCATATGCCGAACTCCCTGCCATTCTTTTTGTTCAAGCCGGAATCACCGCCTCGCCCTTGGTCTGCGTGCGCCACATGAAGCGGTTTAGGTCCTCATCGACCGGATGGCGCATATGCAGCAGCATGCGGTTGTCCCATACGACGACCTGCCCGACCTGCCACTTGTGCCGGTAGCAGAATTGCGGCTGGGTCGCATGCGCCCAAATCTCGTCGAGCAGCGCCTCGCTTTCCTTGAGCGGCAAACCGGGGATGTACCCGTTCGTCCGACGGCCGAGGAAAATCGCCTCGTCGCCGGTGGTCGGTACCTTGCGCAGAATGGGATGTGCGTGGCCCATCGCCTCGATCGGCGAGGGCGGCGGCGACATGCCGGGACGCAACTCTCCACTGCTGCCGTACGTCGAATCATGCTTGGCGGTTCGGCTGGCGATCCGGGCCCGAAGTTCAGCCGGCAAAGCCTGCGCAGCCATGACCTGGCTGCAGAATCCCGTATCGCCGCCTTCCGCCGGAATTACCCGGGCATGCAGCAGGCTGAAGGTCGGCGGCACCGGAACGTATGACATGTCGGAATGCCACTCCCATTCGCCGAAGAACTTTTTCTCGCGTTCCTTCCGTTGCAGGGTTTTCGGATCGAGATTGCCGATGAAGGTCATGTAGGGGTCGACGCCTTCGGCTTCGAGCCGAGAGATCTGCTCTTCGAATGTCAGATGCGCCTCGCCTTCCGGCGTCATCTTGCCCATACCGTTGATCAGGCCGGGCGCCACTTCCTTCTCACCGAAAATCCTGGTGATCGCGTGCAGTTCATCTTCTTCGATCATGCGGTCAAAGGCGAAGCAGATCAGACCGTGCCGGTCGCGATAGACCTGCCAAATAGCCTCGCGCTGCGCGTCGGTGATTTCACGCGGCTCGAGTCCTGAAATTTCGGCCCCGAACCGGGCGCCCTCCAACGGCGTGACCGTCAATCTGGCCGTTTCGGCCATGTTCCATTCTCCCTCGGTTCCCAAACGCGGAAAGCGTTATATCATCGGGCGCTCCCGCTACAAAAGCAGGCCCGACAGGCTGCCGCACAACGCGTCCCCGGCGGCCTCGTCAACATCCAGATGGGTCACCAATCGGATGCGGCGATCGCCGAAGGCGCCGGCCTGAATACCGTCCTTTTCCAGGGAAGCCACCACTTCCGCCGCGCTCAGCGCCGTCTCACAAAGGTCGAAGATGACGATGTTCGTGTCGGCGGGCAGCACACGGTCAACCTTCCTGAAACCGTCCAACATTTCGGCGATCCGCGCTGCGAGCGCGTGATCGTCCGCGAGCCGTTCCACATTGTAGTCGAGCGCGTAGAGGCACATAGCGGCGAGGATGCCCGACTGCCGCATCGCACCCCCGATCTGTTGCTTGATGCGCCAGGCCCGGTCGATAAAGGCCGCGGAACCCGCCAGCACCGCGCCGACCGGCGCACCCAGCCCTTTCGAGAAATCGATCCAGCAGGAATCGTAGCCTTCCACCCAGCGAGAGGCGTCGATACCGGACTGGACGACCGCATTCAGCAGCCGCGCCCCGTCCATATGCGTCGCCAGCCCCGCATCCTTCGCGGTTTTGGCCACGTCGTCGATCCGGTCGAGCGGCCAGACCGTGCCGCCGCTCATATTGGCCGTCTGCTCGACACAGACCAACCGGCATTCAGGCATGTAGCGAGACGCCGGTCGCAGTGCCTGCCGAACCTGGGCGCCGGTAAAGGTCCCTCTTTCACCGTCGATGGGCTGCATCATGACGCCGCTGATCGCCGCAGGTCCACCGGTCTCGAAATTGATCAGATGGCAGGATCGCTCACAGATCACTTCATCGCCGGGCTTGGTATGCACACGGACTGCGATCTCGTTGCACATGGTGCCGGACGGCAGGAAGACGGCGGCTTCCTTGTCCAATAGGGCCGCGACGCGGTCGCACAATTCGCGGGTCGTCGGGTCCTCATCCTTCTGCTCGTCACCGACGATCGCGTCGAGCGCAGCTTCGCGCATGGCACGGCTCGGTTTGGTCTTTGTGTCGGAATAGAAATCATGCATGGCGGTATCGCGGGTTCCTACGATTGAGAGTCTTCAAAAAGGAGTTCGACATAGCCCGTTTCGTCTGCAGCGGGAACCCGTATCGACTCTGCGGGAACGTGCAAATGCTGCAGTTCGAGGGTCGTATAGGGCCGCTGCCAGAGCCAGGGCCGGTTGCCGACCGCCCGGAGATCCGTATCGGGCGGGCACTCGTCCGTATGGGCCAGGAAGTAGAGCGTGAAATTGCGGCCATCCACCGGCTGGACCGACAACAGTTTCATTCCTCGTCTTGTTCGGTAGAGATCGAGCGCCCGGTCGATGTCGCCGGTCCGCACTGTAACCTGCCCGATCTCGCCGCCGCCGCCGAGGGGCTGGCGGGGATCGCCCTCCGCGGTGCGCGGCTGGCCCGCAAACGTGTGCTGAAGCAACTCGAACTGGAACCCCTCCGGATCGGCGAGGTGACACATATAGCCGATGTCCTGAAAGTGACGCGGCTCGGTCACCGCAACGTCCGCATTTCGAGGCTGCTCAAAGGCGACGTCGATGTCGGGCAGTGTGATCCCAACCTTCCAATAGACATCCAGCCCGTCATGCCGATAGCGGATCCCCGCCGGTGACGGACGCAATTCAAGACAGCCGCCCTGCCTTCCATATCCCAGCCGCATGAAAGGTGTCTTGCGCAGCACGCGCATGCCGAGGGTCTCGACATAGAACGGCGCCAGTGCCTCTGGCGAGACGATATTTAAGGCGACGCCGGCGAACTGCGTTCCACATCCAGTCGGCGCGCTATCCTGTGCGCGCGGCCCGCCCCATCGGTGGGTGACGGTTCCAGATCAGGCCCGGCGATGCGGGGTGGCCGGCCGCCACGATCCCATCCACGAACGCCTCGTCTTCCGCCGTGAAGGTGTGTTTCAGCGCACAGAGATAGGCCTTCCACTGCGCCGGGGTGCACGGGCCGGCGATGACGCTTGTCACGACCCGGTTGTTCAACACCCACAGCACGGCGAAGTCCGCGGGCGTCATGCCGCGCTTCGCCGCGTGTTTGCAGATCTTTCCCACCGCGGCGAAGGTTTCCTTCCGCATGTCGCGGTTCAACACGCTGCCGTCGCCCCGTGCAACGCGGCTGCCCTTCGGCGGCGCCTTCTTGGGGTCGTGCTTTCCGGTCAGCACGCCGCGGGCCAGCGGGGAGAAGGGCGCGACGCCGATACTGAAATATTCGCAAGCCGGCAGGTGATCGTTTTCCGGCATTAGCATTGCCAGATTGTACATCGACTGGCTGACGACGGGACGCGGCACGCCGAGTTGATCGCACTGGCGAATGATCTCTGCCACTTCCCAGCCATAATGGTTGGAGCCCCCCCAATAGAACGCCTTCCCGCTGGCGATTATGTCACCCATCGCCGCGACGCTCTCGCCGATCGGCGTATCCCGATCGCTATGGTGCATGTAGTGGATGTCGACATAATCGGTGCCGAGGCGTGCCAGGCCGCCGTCGATCGCCTCCATCATCCAACTCCGCGACAGGCCGCACTTGCGTTCCGGCGGCCCGTCCTGCTGACCAACCTTCGTGGCCAGTACCCAAGCCGCCCAATCCTTTTTAATCAGCTTACCGACAATCTTTTCCGAGGCACCGTTCGAATAGGCATCCGCGGTATCGATGAAATTGACCTGATTGACCCGCGCCGTATCGACGACCTTGCGGGCCGTTGCATCGCTCATCTTCGCGCCGAAATCCATCTTGCCGAGGCAGATCTGCGAAACCCGCAGCCCGCTATTGCCGAGATAGCGAAAATCCATCGGCAATTCCTTTCCTATGGTGCGATCGCCCGCTTCACAAATGAGCCCGCACCCCGGGAAGTGGGACGGGTTGCGGGCAAAGAGCGCCTGATCAGTAGCGCGCGCTAATACAGCGGATCTTACGTTTGCCGACATACTCGATGCGGACAAGGAAGCAGGCCGTGATGGGTTTATTGTCTGCCACCAGCCACAGGGTGTTGACCGCATAGGCGGTGCGGATGCGGCAAATCGTCCGAACGTCGTTCTATTCCGCCTCCGCCTCTTGTCCGGTGCGGTTGGAATGAATAATCAAAGGCCAAATCGCAAAAGATCGGCACAGGAGCGGAGATGCCAGGAATAAATCCCGAGGTCGATCCCGATGGGCTGCTGGAATACTCAGTCGTCTTTACGGATCGCTCGCTGAACCACATGTCGCAAACCTTCCAGGAGGTCATGCGCGACATCTCATTGATCCTGAAACAGGTTTATAACTCCAAGTCCGTTGCGCTCGTACCAGGCGGCGGCACCTACGGCATGGAAGCCGTCGCACGGCAATTCGCTACCGACAGGAAATGCCTCGTCATTCGCAATGGCTGGTTCAGCTTCCGCTGGAGCCAGATTCTGGAAACCGGGAACATTCCCTCAGAAACCATCGTCCTGAAAGCGCGGCCGGTCGACAATGGCCGTCAGGCCGCCTTCGCGCCCGTCCCAATCGACGAAGCTGTGGCGGCGATCAAATCAGAGCGGCCGGAAGTGGTCTTCGCACCGCATGTCGAGACCTCGTCCGGCATGATCCTGCCGACCAACTATATGCGCAGCCTCGCCGAGGCGGTGCACGAAGTCGGCGGATTGTTCGTGCTCGACTGCATCGCTTCGGGGGCGATCTGGGTCGATATGGAAAACGCCGGTGTCGATATCCTGATCAGCGCCCCTCAGAAGGGCTGGAGCGCCTCGCCCTGCTGCGGCGTCGTGATGATGAGCGGCAATGCCCGCGCGGCAATCGAAAACACGGCCAGCACCAGCTTCGCCTGCAATCTCAAGCAATGGCTCGAGATCATGGAGGTCTATGAAGGCGGTGGGCACGCCTATCACGCCACCATGCCGACGGACGGCATCTTGACCTTCCGCGATGCAATGTCCGAGACCGGCGAATACGGCTTCGAAAAGGTTCGTGCCGAACAACAGGAACTGGGAGACCGGGTCCGAAGACTGCTTGCAGAGAAAGGCTTCAAGAGTGTCGCGGCGGAGGGGTACCAGGCGCCGGGGGTCGTCGTGTGCTACACTGATGACGGTGATATACAGAACGGCAAGAAGTTCGCCGCTGCGGGCCTGCAAATCGCCGCCGGGGTTCCGTTGCGCTGCGACGAGCCGGACGATTTCCAAACCTTCCGTCTCGGCCTGTTCGGCCTCGACAAGCTGCACAATATCGATCGTTCGGTGGCGAGCCTCGCCGGCGCTCTGGACGCTGTCACCGGGGAAACGAACGTCCGCTAGCCTTGCGGATCGCGTTGCAACACCGCGAGCCCGCCACCGGCAAGGAGCAGCAGGCCGGATACCCATAGCACACCGTCGCTGGTGCCCAGCAGATCTGCAGCCCATCCGCCAAGTATGGGCCCGACCGTCTGGCCAAGTTCGAATGCGATGGTGAAGTAGCCGATCCATTTGGGCTACGCCTCCGGCTTGCGAGCCAGCCGGACGATGTACGTCGTCGACACGACGACCACGAGAAATGTGCTGCAAAACAAGACGAACGAGAGAAACAGCATGATGAAGCCCCCGTCGATCAGGGGCAGCAGCGCGGCAACGCCGGTCGTACTCGTAATCACGTCAAGCGAGCGCGCGTTCCCGGCGGCCAAAGCCAAAACGACGCGACCGACATGATGCCGAGCGCCATCCAAAAGAGACTTGCCTGAAAGGCAAATCCGCCGCCCTCGCGTACCGACGCGATGATGAAGGTCATGTAGCCGATATAGCCCGCAGCATAACAGGTTTAGGACACCATTGCCGGCGTAAGCAAAACCGTGCCGCTGCCTGTGGTCTGATTCCCGCGGCTCTCCGCACCGCGCGTCCGCCGCACGGCAAGGGCCGCGATGCCGGAGCAGACCGAGCAGGCGACCCCAGCCCGATCCAGGCGGACGGCCAGGTGGCGGCCTCCTCCCGCAGCAATGGCGGAACGATCGCACCGGCGAGAAAGATACCGACGCCGGGACCCGTATAGAAGACCCCAATCCCCACGGGCGCGCGCCCGCCTAGGCCGGAGGCGACCTCCGTATCCAGCACCCCGCCCGCTAAGAATGCAAGCGCTCCCGCGATTCCGGGCAGGAGGCGCAGGACAAGCAGCAGCCCGAAATCCGTTGCGAATGCCGTTCCGAGCACCGCCAGTCCCGACGCCACAGCACCGGCGATGAAGACCGCGGCGGTCCCGCGACGCGCATCACACGGGCCGCTGCCATCGCGCCGATCAGGTAGCCCGCCGCATTCGCCGCGTTGAGTGCGCCGGCCTCGACTTAGCTCCACGCGAAGCTCCCCAGCATTGCCGGCAAGACGAGGACGTAGGGGAACCGGCTCAGCCCGACGGCCACCGCGGCGTTTAAGCCGAGTGCGAAGCAAATGAAGTAGGGACGTGAACCCATCGCGTGAACCCAGCCTGAGGATCCGGCACGCCAACACAACCGCCAGCCCTCTTGCGCTTCAGGACGGTTCCGGTTCTTGTGGGGGCAAGAAGAACCAAGGGAAAGGACGCCCCATGACCGATCTCGATACCGGCCTGAACGTCTGGCAGATGACCAGCAATCACAACCGGATGATCGACCTGCAGGAGGATACCTCGGCACCGCAGGACGGGCCGGTGGAGTTGGCCTATTTCGGCAGCTCCGCCTTCCGTATCACCTCGCCGCGCGGCGTCAGCGTGATGATCGATCCGTGGCGCAACCACCCGTCACGACGCTGGGACTGGTATTTCCACGACTTCCCCATCGTGCCGGTCGATATCGGCACATCGACGCACGCCCATTTCGACCACGACGCGCTGCACCGGCTCGACGCGCATGTCCTGCTCGACCGTCTGATCGGCATGTACAGGTTCGGCGACATGACTATATACGGCCTCGCCGACAAGCATGCGGTTGACTCGACGTGCGCCATCTACGACTACAAGAAAATCCATAAGCGCTTCCACGGCACGGACATCGAGCCGCCCGACAACCCGCGGTCCTGGGACCACTGCCTGATCGTCGTCGAGACCGGCGGCATGCGAATCGTCCATTGGGGCGACAACCGCCACAACCCGCCGGAGAATATCTGGAAGGCGCTGGGTAATATCGACATCGCGCTGCTGCCGATCGACGGCTCGCAGCATGTCATGGGCCATGTGCACGCCGAATCGATCATCGACCGGCTCAAGCCGCGAGTGATCGTGCCGCATCACTACTACATCTGGGACGTGTTGCAGCGGCAGAGCACGCTGCAGGTCGCCGATGGCTGGGTGAATAGCCAAGAGGAAGTCGAGCGCATCGCCGGCCCATCCCGGATCTACGAGATCAAGGCGATGGACAAGATGGAACAGGTCGTCCACTTCTTCGGCGACAATGTCGCCTTCGACAAGGACGCGTGGATGAAGAACGGCCGCTAGCGTCCCGCAAGGCGCGTCAATTCATCGCGTCCGCGGCGTGCAGCCTGATCGCGGCGCCCACCGTCGTGGCGCGCCGCTTTAGCTCTCCGTCGATCATTTTGCGGTTGGCTGCCGTAAAACGGCGGATCGGTCCCGTCGCGCCGAAGCTGAAGGTCGCGCCGATATTGCCGATGCGGATCGGCGCCGCGACGCTGAAGTCGCCCATCTCGATCTCTTACACGCATTCCGCATAATCGCGTGCCTGGAGCGTCTCGAACTCCACGTGCAGCTCGTCAGCCGCAATTTAGGTGTGTTCTGTGCAGGCCTTCAGCGGCCCGGCCACGATATCGTCGCGAAAGCTTTCCTCGGGAAAGACCGCGATCGCCTTGGAGCAAGAGCAGGCGTGCATCGGCCAGCAGCCTTGCCCCAGATGGAAATATGCACGCGCCGGATCACCGGGCGTTTCCACATGAATAACCTCAAATTCCTTGTTGAGGAAGCGGTAAAGGCGCCGTGCGCGAAGCTGCTCCGGGACCAGGTAACAAGCCGCCCGGGCCGCGTTGCTAAATCTGGAATGGAGATTGAGTGCGATCCGATTTGGCGCAAATAGGCCGTTCTGGTACCTGAGCTACGAAGCAACCTATTACCCGCTTTTCGGTAACGCTGCCTTCACAAAAGGGCTGATCGCACCGATCCTAATCACCAACCCGGCCGTCCTACTGCTGCCGATACGGCTAGCCGGGATTGTCGTTTACAACGGCTCACCGAAGCCACCGCAGCACCGACGATAACGCTTTGGATTTTGGTCCTGGCACCGCCGGTTCTGTACATCGCCTTTCTAGCCTTGCGGGTCCCGCCGTTCTTTCTGGAACTCACACACCAATTGCTAGGCAGCGACATCGTCAACGGGCGACCATAGTTTTCCAATAAATTCGCATGCAAATGGATCTTCGGCGCTAAGGTCGGGCTTCATCTAATAGGCGTTGCCTGATTGGTGCAGGTTCCGGCCCGAAACACACCTTAGCCACGCCCGAACCGACACAGTTTTCAGCCTTTATCCGCTGGGGCACCGGGGACAGCTTCTCAATTTATCTCGCCCACTATCCGGGCCAACAATTGATCGATCCCGTGATGCTGGAAGCGATAGCCCGGTTGTTAAACGATACCGTGTTTCTGAGTCTTGTTCTTGTCATATGCTTTTTGTTCGCGCACTATTTCAAGCGGCCGAACGGTAACCTGCACATAACGCTCGCGCTCTTACTACGGGGTCAGAACAAGAGCGCAAGCCGCGCCGAATCAAATACCGTCCCGCAGGTCGGGTTAGCTATCAAGCCGTGCCAGGTACTGCCTGACGAAATCGCACCCCACCGATTCCGCATAGGCATCAATCAGCCGTTGTGTGACCGGACCGGGTACCGCGCCGCTGCCAATCGCAGCACCGTTCACCGAGCGCACACTGCAGAGGCATAGGCTGGTCGAGGTTAGGAAAATTTCGTCCGCACTCATCGCATCGAACGGATCCAGATCCATCTCCTCGCAGGGGATGCCAAGCTCCGCCGCTAGCTCCATCACCATTGCACGACTGATGCCCGGCAGGACGAACTGTTCACGCGGGGTCTGCAACGCGCCGTCGCGCACCAGGAAGATGTTCGAGCCCATTGCCTCGCAGAGATTGCCGTTCACATCCAGCAGCATCGGCCAATTCTCCGGGTTAGCCGCCTTGGCCTCCATGTCGGCCATGATCAGGTTCAGGTAGTTGTGCGTCTTGGCACGCGGTGAAAGGCTGTCCGGGGACGTTCGGCGCACGGAGGAAAGCACCAAATCGATGCCGTCGCGGTAGATGCGCGCGCGCTTGCCGAAGGGCAGCGGCGTCGCCTCAACGATCACCGTCGGACCGGCATGTTCGATCTCCGACGGGTCGATCCCGTCAATGCCGCGGCTGACCCGCTGCGCGATCCAGTAATCGTCGCCGTGCCCGCGCATATGCTCGTTGCGCCGCGTCACCTCCTCGCTGATCTCAATCATCTCGTTGGCGCTGACACCCGGGTCGATCTGCAAGTAGTTGAGCGAACGGTAGAAGCGCTCGATATGCTCGCGCAGCTTAAAGGGCGTGCCGTTGAAGGTCCGCGTCATGTCGAACGCCGCGTCGCCGAGCCGGAAGCCGCGGTCGCGGAACGAAATCATCACCTGGTCTTCAGGAACGTAGTCGCCGTTGAAATAGGCGATGCGCTGGTTCGACAGGGCGGGCATGACGGACTCCTCGGTTGGTTGAGGCGAGAAGTCTAGCAGGCTTTGGCGGTGAATACCCAGTTTGTCATGGTGGACAAGGCGTGTTGCGCCGCAGATTCAGTATCCGGAACAACTATGAAATTTCGATGGCGCCTGGGCCCCGGATCACGTCCGGGGTGACAGTGTGGCAATGCCGCAGCGGGTCTGTGCCCCCTACTCCGCCGCGACGTCCGCCATGTCCAGCCCGTAGACGTCGCGTGCCGCTTTCTCGCTGATCCGGCCGCAGGCGAGGTCGTCGCGGACCGCGGCGCATTCGCGAAGCTTGGGGTCGCCATAGCCGCCGCCGCCGGAGATTTCGATGACGAAGCGGTCGCCCTTGCGGCATTGGATGTTGGAGGCGCCGGGATAGCGGATTTCCTCGCCGTCGCGGATCAGGGTGAAGGCGACGAAGCTGCCGTCATAGCCGCCCGCGAGGCCCCAGGGCGTGTTGTTGTGACGGTCGCTGTTGGTGCTGATCAGCACGTCGTCACCCAGGATGTCATAGACCCGGCGCGCGCCGAGACCGCCGCGCTGCGCGCCCGGCCCACCGCTATCGGTGATCAGGGAATATTCCGCGATCCGCACGAAATCCGTGTCCATCTCGATCGCCTCGGTCGGCGTGTTGCCGGTATTGCTCAGCATCTGGGCCACCACTTCCGCACCGTCGTTCGACGGGCCCGCCCCGTTGCCGCCCATGATGATCTCCGCGAACATCTGGTAGCCCTCCGGACCACGCTGGCTCATTGTCACCGTGTTGGTCGTATCGGCGCCGGCGGCGGAAAACAGCTCGGGCGCCGCTTCGGCAAGCGCCCGCTTAACCGCCGAGGCGGCGCGGTAGGAGGCCGACATGCGGCCGCGCACCGGGGCCGGACGGTGTGGGTCGAGCATCGTGCCCTTGCGGGTCGTAATATCGATCGGGCGATAGATGCCGTCATTGGTCGGCACGCCGGCGCCGGCGAGCTGGCCGAACACGGTCAGCACGGCGGAATGGGTCGAGGCGACCGGGTTGTTGACCGGCCAGGAGACCTGCGGGTCGCTATCGGAGAAATCGACCATGGCGCTGTCGCCGTCGATCTTCACCTTGGCACGGATCACCGGCTGCGGGCTGTTCAGCTTCTGCCCGTCGAGCTTGTCCTCGGCGTAATACTCGCCGTCCGGCAGTTTGGCGATGGTCTGGCGCAGCATCGTCTCGGAATAGTCCTGCAGCGCGCCCATGCATTGCGTCGTCAGCTCGAAACCGTAGCGGTCGAACAACGCCTGCATCAGCTCACGCCCGCGCATCACGGCGGAAATCTGCGCATGAAAATCGCCGATCACAATCTCCGGCAGGCGCACATTGGCGGCGATGATCTGCTCGACCGGGCCGTCGCCGAGATCCTTCTCAATGTCGATGCGCATGGTCGGCAGGATTAGCCCTTCCTGGAACAGCTCGGTCGCGTCCGCATTCGAGCCGGCGACCGCGCCGCCGACTTCCAGATGATGGCAGATGCTGCCAGCAAACGCGGCCAGTTTGCCCTCATGGAACACCGGCAGGATGAAGATGATGTCGTTTAGATGCTGCCCGTTCTCATACGGGTTGTTTGTGACGAAGGCGTCGGTCGGCCGCACCTTTTCCAGATCGTATTTGGCGCGGATGAAGGGCACCGCCGCGGCGAGCGAATTCATATGCATCGGGATCGCCTCGGCCTGGGCCACCGTGCGCGCCTGGGCATCCATGACGCAGGTCGAACAGTCCTTGGCCTCGCGCACGATGGAGGAATAGGCCGATAGCAGCAGGATGTCGCTCATCTCCTGCGCGATGGATTTGAAGGCGCTGGTGATGACGTTGAAATCGGCCGGGTCGATCTTGCTCATGGTCCTGCTCCGTTACTCCGCCGCCGCCTCGACGGCGTTCAATCCATAAATTTCACGCGCGGCCTTGGCGCTGATGCGGCCGCAGGCCAGATCATCGCGAACCGCGGCGGGGTCGCGCAATTTCGGGTCGCCATAGCCACCACCGCCGGAAATCTCGATGACGAAGCGGTCGCCCTTGCGAACCTCGATATTGGTCGAGGCCGGGATGCGGATCGCCTCCCCGTCGCGATGGATGGTGAAGGCGGAAAAACTGCCCTCATAGCCGCCTTCCAGGCTCCAGGGCGGCATATTGTGGCGGTCGCCATAGGTGCTGAGCAGCACGCCGTCCTTCAGGATCTCATAGGTCCGCCGCACGCCGAGCCCACCGCGCTGCCGCCCGGGCCCGCCTGTATCGGGTATCAGCGCGTATTCGGCGACCCGCACGAACCCGTTATCCATCTCGATCGCCTCGGTCGGCGTGTTGCCCGTATTGCTGAGCATCTGCGCCACCACTTCCGCGCCGTCATTGGCCGGGCCCGCGCCCATCCCGCCCATGACGATCTCGCAAAACATCTCGTAACCGTCTTCGCCCACGCGGCTCATGGTGATCGAATTGGTGGTGTCGGCGCCGGCGCAGGAGAACTGTTCTGGCGCCACCTCGGCGAGCGCCTTCTTGACCGCGGACGCGGTGCGGTAAGCCGCGTTCATGCGGCTCTGCACCGGCGCGGGGTGGTGCGGATCGACCAGCGAGCCATTGCGGGTGACCATCTTGATCGGCCGGTAGATGCCGTCATTGGTCGGCACACCGGAACCCGCGAGCTGGCCGAACACGGTCAGCACGGCGGACTCGGTCGAGGCCACCGGGTTATTGCAGGGCCAGGCGAGTTGGTCGTCGGTCTCCGACAGATCGACTAGCGCCTCGTCCCCGTCGATCACCACACGGGCACGGATGACCGGCTGCTCGCTGTTCAGGGTGCGGCCGTCCAGCTTGTCCTCACCGAAATACTCGCCATCCGGCAGGCCGGCGATGGTGGCCCGGATCATGCGCTCGGAATAGCTCTGCAGTTCCGCCATACATTCCGTCGCCAACGCCAGCCCGTGCCGCGCGAACAGCCCGTGCAGCAGATCGCGGCCGCGCATGACGGCAGAGATCTGGGCGTGGAAATCGCCGATGATCGTCTCTGGCAGGCGAACATTGGCGGCGATGATTTGCTCCACCGGCCCGTCATTCAGGTCCTTCTCGGTGTCGATGCGCAGGGTCGGCAGGATCAGCCCTTCCTGATACAGCTCGGTCGCGTCCGCGTTCGAACCGGCGACCGCGCCGCCGAGCTCCAGATGGTGGCAAATGCTGCCGGTGAAGGCCGCCAACTTGCCCTCATGGAAAACCGGCATGATGAAGATGATGTCGTTCAGATGCTGGCCGTTCTGATAAGGGTTGTTGGTGATGAAGGCGTCGGTCGGGCCCAGGGTGGTCAGGTCGTGCTTTTCCTTGATGAAGGGCACAGCGGCGGCGAGCGAGTTCATATGGACGGGAATGGCTTCCGCCTGCGCCACCGTCCGAGCGTCCGCATCCATGACGCAGGTCGAGCAGTCCTTCGCCTCGCGCACCAGCGAGGAATAGGCCGCACGCAGCATGATGTCCTGCATCTCCTGCGCAATGGATTTGAAGGCGCTGGAGACGACGTTGAAGTCGGCGGGATCGATCGCGGTCATGCGTCCTCCTTGGACAGTTTGATCGCACCGTTGCCGACGACCTCGAAGCGCCAGCCCGGCGGCACCGGCGTGCTGGTCGTCGTCTCGACGATGATGGCGGGCCCTTCCGCGGCGAAGCCTTGCGGCAGCCCGTCGCGCTGATAGATCGCGTAGGAGCCGGTCAGGCCGGGCAGGCCGATATCGCGCGATCCCGTGCTTTCCGTCGCGCCCGTACCGGACACGTCATGCGATAGGGCCGGCCGCGGATGCTCGGCTGTCAGGCGGAAGGAGATCGCCTCGACGCGGCTGTTGCGGAAGGCGTGGTTGTATTGCTGTTCGTGCAGCTGATGGAACCGCTCGACCAGGCTCTCGACCCCGTCACGCGCGACATCGGCCGGGTCGATCGGCACGCGCAGCTCGTAGCCCTGGCCAACATAACGTGCATCGACCGCGAAGGTGAGGTTGAGGGCGTCGGCATCGTAGCCCAGCGCACCATATTCCGCCGCGGCGCGGCCGCGCAGATCGTCGATCCGTTCGGCGAAATCTTCCTTCGTCATCGTGTCCGTGCGCACCGCGCCGTCGGCCCGGACATAGTCGATGCGGACATCGGCGACCGCCAACCCGTACGCGGAGAAAATACCCGGATGCGGCGGCACAAGGATATTGTCCATCCCCATCTCGACCGCCAGCGGGCCGGCGATCAGCGCCCCGGCGCCGCCGCAGGGCAGCAGCGCGAACTGGCGCGGGTCGTAGCCGCGCTTGACGCTGACCCGGCGTAGCGCCTGCGCCATATTCACGATGGCGATGCGGTAGACCCGCTCCGCCAGCTCGATCGGCATCAGCTCCAGCCGGCCGCATAATTTTCCGGCAGCTTCTTCCGACAGTTTCGGGTTCAGCACGATCCCGCCCGGCAACTCGGCGCCCGCTTCGAGCAAACCGAGCAATAGCATGGCGTCGGTCAGGGTGAAGCCTTCGCCGCCATGGCCGTAGCAGGCAGGCCCCGGCACGGCGCCCGCACTCTGCGGCCCGACCTGCAGCATGCCGCCCGCATCGATATGGGCGATGCTGCCGCCGCCGGCACCGATGGTCACAATGTCGGTCATCACCACGTTGAGCGGCAGCCCGTCGACGCTGAATTCCGCCGTACCCTTGACCGTCGTCTGCGGCATACCGCCCGTAATCAGGCAGACATCACAGCTCGTGCCGCCGACATCGATGGAGATGACGTCGGAGATTCCGGTCGCCTGCGCCACTTCCGAGGCCGCGGTCACCGCCGCAGCCGGGCCGGAGACAAACATGTTGGCCGTACGCCGCCGCGCCGTTTCCAGCGGCACCGCCCCGCCATTCGACTGCATGATCAGCGGCGTGCCGTCGAAGCCAACCTCGCGCACCGAATCGCCGAAGCGGGTCAGGTACTTCTCCACCGCCGGACCGATATAGGCGTCGATAACCGCCGTGCTGGTACGCTCGTACTCGCGGTGCTCCGGCGCCACTTCGGAGGACAACGAAACCCTGACCTGGGGATGCTTGCGCGCGATGATCTCGCCGATCGCCTGCTCGTGCACCGGATTGGCGTAGGCGTGCAGCAGGCAGACCGCGATCGATTCGATGTCGTGCTTAGCGACAAGCGCGTCGATCAGCGCTTCCGCCGCCGCAGGATCGAGCGCAGTCACCACCTCGCCGTCCGCCCCCATGCGCTCATCGGCCTCGAAGACCTTGTCGCGGGTCAGCAGCGGTTCCGCCTTCTGGTAGAACATGTCGTAGACGACGGTCTTGTCCTGACGCTGGATGAACAGCACGTCGCGGAAGCCCTTGGTCGTAATCAGCGCCGTACGCGCGCCGCGCCGCTGGATCAACGCGTTGGCCGCGATGGTCGAACCATGCAGCAGTTCCGAGACCGCACCACCCAAAACCCCCGCCGCGTCGATGATTTCACGCAGCCCGGTCACGGCAGCGACACTGGGGTCGCTTGGCGTCGATGGCAGCTTGTGGACGCGCAGCCGACCGGCATCGTCGACCATGACCAGGTCGGTAAAGGTACCGCCGACCTCGATTCCTACGATCACGTTGTAAACTCCTGAATTCCTGAGGAGGCCGAGTGTCGCGATTAGCGCCCGGCTTGGCAACTATCGCGTGGTGTTGGCGACCCGGGTCAGCTCCTTGCGCTGTGCCCGCGTCAATTCGCGCGGCAGCACCTCTTTCAGATGCACGGCAATTTCGGCCAGGGTCGGGAAGATCGTGTAGAGCCGCACCGGCCCATTTCCGGAGAGCGTTGCCAACCTGGTTCCCGTCGGATCGACCAGCACCGATTTTGGTCCGTCGAAACGCCCGGACAGCATCGCCAACGTCCAGCCGCTGGTCACATCGACAATCCGGGCCTTGCCTTGCGCATCGATTTCGACGGACAGCACACCCGATGCCGCGCTCGCCTCGAGCTCGTTAACCTTGTAGCGGTGTTCGGTTTCGAGGTTCCAAACTTCGATTTCGCCCATTCCGGTCGACGTCGCGAGATGGCTCGGCCCGTTGAATTGCAGCAGGCTGCCCCCGTCCGCGATCGGCAGCCGGGTCGCGGAAATCCCGTCATGCGTTCGCCACAGCCGCGCGGTACCGTCCGCCGAAGCGGTCAGGATGGTCTCGCCATCCGGGCTGAAGGCGGCAGTGTAGACCTGGTTGGCATGTCCCGCCAGAACGCTGAGCGCAGCGCCGGTCGCCGCGTCCCAAACTCGCGCCGTCCGGTCGCCGCCCGCCGTCACGATGTAGCGGCTGTCCTTGCTGAACGACGCACCGTTGACCTCGCCCTCATGACCGTCCAGCACCGCGACCGCCGTCCCGCTTCCCGCGTCCCACAGCCGCGCCGCGTTGTCGCCCCAGGCGGCGGTGATCACCCGGCTGCCGTCCGGACTGAAATAGGCGGCGGTGACATAGCGGTCGTGGCCGCTCAGCACCGCTATAGTCGTGCCCGTCGCCGCATCCCACAGCCGCGCCGACCCGTCCGCCGACGCGGTCGCGACGCGGCTGCCGTCTGGGCTGAAAGCGGCGACGCGGACCTCCCGCGTATGACCGCGCAGGATAAGGATTTCCGCGCCCGTCGCCGCATCCCAGATTCGCGCGGTGCCGTCGCGCGAAGCGGTGACCACGCGGCTGCCGTCGGCGCTGAAGGTGGCGGAACGGATCAGCGCATCATGCCCTTTAAGCTCTGCGACAGTGGCAGCATCCGCCACGTCCCAGACACGCGCCGTATTGTCATAGGAGGCGGTCAGCATGCGGCGGCCATCCGGACTAAAGGCCGCGGCGTTGACCTCTCCGCGATGGCCTTTCAGCACCGCTACCGTGTCGCCGGTCGTCACGTCCCACAGTCGCGCCGTTTTGTCGAAGGACACGGTCATCACCCGCTTTCCATCATGGCTGAAAGCGGCCGACCAAACCTCCGCTTCGTGCCCGTCGAGCTTCGCGATCTCCTTTCCCGTCGCCACATCCCAAAGCCGCGCCGTCTGGTCCGACGACGCAGTCACCGCCATCGTCCCCGCCGCGTTGAACGCCGCCAGCCGTACGAACTTGCCGTGCCCGCGCAGCACGGACATCTCGTGGCGCTGCAAATAGACATCGTACAGCACCGGCAGCGCCGCCGCGGCGACATCGGGCGATACCGCACCGCCGTCGTCCGGCAAGGCGGCCAGCGCCAACAAGCCGCCCGTCACCAAATCGTGTTCAGCGACCCGTTCGCGCGCCAGATCGAGCAGGATGTTTGCCGGAGGCAGCCGGAATGCGCCCTGCGGCGCCGGGATGATCGGCGCGACCGGCGCCGCAGTCACCGCTTCTGGGTCCTCGCGCGCTTGCACCACCTCCACCGGTCCGGCCTTGCGTTTTTTCTCCGCGGCGCGGGTCCAGGATTTCGGCTGCAATCCGGCGCGGATCGCCGCATCGGACAGCATGCCGACGCCGTACAAGCCTAGCAGGCCGACAAGGACCGCGCCGACGATCAGAAACAACAGCTGTCGCTTCGCCCTCTTGGCTTCCGGTTCCTCGGTCTCAGCGTCGATCGCCATCGAGCGTCTGCCGCCCCATTATTACGGATTAACGGGATATAAGCCTGGACTAGCCCCATCGCAACGCCGCCGCTTGGCTCCGGCCGCGACGGCGCGCTCTGGTTTGACCGGAACCTTGAGCCGCATAAACGAAATAGCACCATGACCGATCTTGACCGGCCCCGTGACGATATTAACGACATTCTCGAAATCATCCATGAAGGCATAGGACCGACAGACATAACCAACGCCGAAAGGTGCGGCGCCCTTCAACGCTAGCGTCAGATCGAAAGCGAAACGCTGCCGGTCAGGATACATGACAAATTGGCCGAAGCCGCGATGAACATTCCGGATCAATTTGCTATGCACTTTTTAAATCCGACCAAAGGCTCACCTATCGGAAATTCTGCGAGTAGCGCGCCTTTTTGATGCAGGGCTTGAACGGCGATTGCTGAGATCACGCGTAGGCCGGCACCTGGTAAGTCATCTGGACGGGACCTTGCTTTCTATCGCGACGCCGTTTGCACCGCCTTCCGCACATGGTACGAATTATGCAAAGTAATTCGAAGGATGGGAGAACCTTAAATGCGTTATTTACACACTATGGTCCGTGTCTCGAATCTCGACGAGACCTTGAATTTTTTCTGCAACTTACTGGGCATGGTCGAAACACGCCGGACGGAAAGCGAGAAAGGCCGCTACACCAATATTTTTCTGGCGGCCTCAAAGGACGAGCAAGCAGCCAAGACCAACAAGGCGCCGGTCGTTGAACTGACCTACAATTGGGACCCAGAGGATTACGCCGGTGGCCGGAACTTTGGGCACCTAGCCTTTGAGGTTGAAGACATTTACGACACTTGCCAGAAACTGATGGATAATGGCGTGACCATCAACCGGCCGCCCCGTGACGGCTACATGGCCTTTATTCGCACACCGGACAATATCTCAATTGAGTTGCTGCAGGCTGGTGGCCCGAAGGACGCGCAGGAACCCTGGGCCTCAATGGAGAATACTGGCAGCTGGTAGTTACTGCCGCTCTCTTGTTTATTCTTGGGCGAGCCGCGCTTGCGGCGCCTCTCGAATCGGCCAGTGCAATGCCGTAGCCAAGAGACCCACTACGGCCGCCGCAAGCCACATCAGATCGTAGGTCCCAGTAACGTCATAAATGTAGCCACCCACCCAGGCGCCTGCAAAGCTGCCGAACTGGTGGCTCATCATGACCACGCCGAACAGCATCGAAAAATAGCGTGTGCCGAAGATCTGCGCGACAATACCACTGGTTAGCGGCACCGTGGCGAGCCAGAGCAGACCCATACAGATGCCAAAAATGATCGCGGTTACACCGTTGATCGGCACGATTAGCATCATACCCGTCACGACGGCGCGCGCAGCGTAAATCAAGCACAGCAAGTTCTTCTTGCTAAACCGATCTCCCAGCGCACCGAAGATATAGGCGCCTGCAACGTTGAACAGACCTATCATTGCCAGCGCGTTGGCCGCAAAAGTCGGCGACACATCATTATCGACCAGGAAGGCGGGCAAATGGGTTGCGATGAAGGTGACGTGAAATCCGCAAACGAAAAATCCCGCCGTTAGCAGCAGATAGCCGGAATGGCCCCCTGCTTCGTCGATAGCTTCGCGGAGCGACTGTTTCTGCCCCTTAGCAGGCACCAGCGGAGCACTGCCCAACCCGAATGCGACGAATGGCACCAGGACAATGAGCAGCGACAAATAGAGAAACGCGTCCCGCCAGCCGACAGCATCAAGAAGAAATTGTGCGCCGGGCACGAACAGGAACATACCGAGCGACGAGGATGCGATAATCGTTCCGAATACGACACTGCGCCGGTTCTCCGGAACGGCCTTACCGACTACGCCCAGGACAAGCACCTGGGTCGGGCCGCTAAGCCCCAAACCGACGGCAAGGCTGAGACCCAGTCCCAGATCGGTTGCCGACGTAGCGATACTGGCCAGCCAAAGGCCGAGCGCGTACAAAGCAGCGCCGGCAATAATCATCCGGATTGCGCCGAACCGGTCTGCCATCATTCCCACGATCGGTTGGGAAACGCCATATATCAGAGCCTGCGCTGCGATCACGAGGCCGAACATTTCGCGACCGATCTCCAAGTCCAGCGACACGGGGCGCAGGAACACGCCAAAGGACTGCCGCAGCCCACCGCAGATCAAGACGATCAGCACGCCGCAAAAGATCATAAAACAGACGCGGCCGGTCATGGGGCGGCCGCGCCAAAGCCCGAATCAAAGTTAAAGGATGGCATGATGTTTAAGTTAAGATGATGTTCCGCCAGGGTTAACGGTCATAGCCCAGTATGTCCAGCCCTGACAAAGCCGACTGTTAAAACTTGTCTGTCGAAGCAGCCTTCCGCACGCATCCCGCGCGCCCTTCTCAAAGGGATAGGGAGAACCATTTGATACGAAACCGTATCTTCTTCACCCTTTAGAGGGAGGATAGAGGAGGAGATGGATGCGGACGGCAGCGAAAGGGGAGGTAGCTAAATTTGCAACTCAAGATTAGCTATTTGAACGCAACCGCCTGGCGCGCAAAGATAGGAGTACGTATAGGAGGACGGCGGTGAAAGATAGCTCTAACCTGCCCAAGAACATGACAGTGATCCCGACCGGTGCCGCTCTGGGCGCGGAGATCACCGGACTGGACCTTAGCCGGCCCCTGCCCGCCGAGAAGATAGCGGCCGTGCGCGAGGCAGTGTTGGAACATGGTGTAGTCTTCTTCCGCAACCAATCTCTCGACGACGCGGCCCAAGTCGCTTTCACGCGTTATTTCGGACCAGCCTCAGTACATATCCGGGACAATCAGCCGGATCGACCAACCGATGAGATCATGGTGGTCTCTAATGTGCGGGAACACGGCAAGCCGATCGGTTCGCTCGGTCATGGCGAAATCCGGTTCCATTCGGACCTTTCCTATATGTCGCACCCGGGCACGTTCTCGGTCCTATACGCCGTAGAAATTCCGGAGGCGGGCGGCACGACATCCTGGTGCAACAACAACGCCGCCTATGACGGGCTGGACGACACGATGAAGGCGCGGCTGGCGGGGTTAAGAGCGCTCCATTTGCATTTCCGACCAGAACAGAATCCGGACCCTGCCGTCGACCACCCTATCGTCTGCACCCATCCGGAAACCAACCTCAAAACACTTTTCGTCAGCCCTTATTTCGCCAAATCCGTTGTCGGCATGAGTGAAGATGAAGGCCGGGCACTGCTTGAAACATTATTCGCGCATCAGACCCAGGACGAATACATTTGGGCGCACGAATGGAGGGTCGGCGATTTGGTCATATGGGATAATCGCGCGACGATGCACCGCCGAGAGCCTTTCCAAGACTCCCAGCGACGAATCCTAAAACGCACCCAAATCTTCAGCGAGTCCCGGCCAGTCGGCTAATCAGTACACGGCACCCAGCCATAGACTTGGCTAAGACTGCCACCCATCAGCATCGCACGTTCACCCTCGGTCAGCCGGTCGGTGATACGGAACGGCTCCACCCCATCGCGGTAGCTCACCATGTTGATCGCTCGGGTCCAGTCAGTACCCCACAGACAGCGCTCGAAACCGAAGGCGTCGAAGACACGCGCCAGTGGATCCCAGATATCGTCGTGCGGAAAGGGTTGGCGCGACAGGGTGCACGCACCGGTCACCTTGACGACGATATTATCGTGTGGCGCCAGCGCCAACAGGTCCGGCAAAAAGGCGAACGGCTGTTCCGGGACCGGCGGGTGTTGTGGCTGCTTTATCCCCAAGTGATCAACCACGATGCGAGTGTTGGGGTGGCGTGCCGCCATCTGGGCGACTTGCGGCAGTCGCCCGCTGCAGGCGAGGTTGAGTGGCAGCCCATGTCGGGCCGCCGCTTCGCAAATGCGATGGATACCGGGATCGTCGGCGGCTTCCGAAACTCCAGACCGCATCATGATGCGCACGCCGACCGTCCCATCGCGCGCCGCCCAGTCGGCAATCGTCTCCGCTGCGGAACTGTCGTCCGGGTCGATCGGTTTGACCAGCGCAAAGCGATCCGGATGTGAAGCGTGCACGTCGATCGCGTAGCTGTCGTCGTAGCGATACATGGTCCAGACTGACACCAGGATCGCGCCGTTAACCCCAACATCGTCCATCGCTTTGACCATGTCGTCACCGGTGACCTCCGGCGGCCCGGTAAGCACCTCAACCCATGGCCGGCCCGAATGGTCCCGTTCATAACAATGTACCTGCGCGTCGATGATCGGCATCTCAACCTCCTCTATTTTTCTCTCCTTCAGCGTAGCACCCAAAGTCAGTCCCGCAATTGACCCGTGTAAACTTGGCCTGAGAAGCCCGCTGCCGTAACATCGAGCTCAAACTGAACACCGTTATACGAAGGGGACCGCCATGCGCCTCGGCATGTTCATGCAACCAGTCCACGATCCAAAACGCGACCTGACCCAAGTTCTGGAAGAGGACCGCCAGACGGTTCTAATGGCCGACCGACTTGGTTATCACGAAGTCTGGGTCGGCGAGCACACCGCTGCGACGTCGGAGCCCATCACTGACCCTATGGTGTTCCTCGCCACGCTGTTGGGCGAAACCAAGCAGATCAAGATGGGAACGGGCGTCTATTGCCTGCCGCACCACCATCCTTCGCGGATCGCCGGTCAGGCGGCGCTGTTCGACCATCTGTCCAAGGGCCGGTTCCAGATGGGCATCGGCAATGGCAGCCTGTCCTCAGACGTGGAGTTGTTCGAAGTCGGCGGCGACACCGACCGTGGCGCCATGGTGCGCGAGTCGATCGAGCATATCCTGGCGATCTGGGACGGCGAGCCGCCCTACTCCCGCGAGGGTGAATTCTGGAACGTAAAGATCGAGGATACTGGCCGGGTCGATTATGGCGTCGGCTGTTTCATTAAACCCTATCAGCAGCCGCATCCGCCGATCGCGATCTCGATCATGTCGCCGAATTCCAGCAGCGCGCGCATGGCCGGCGAGGAAGGCTGGATTCCGATCTCCGGCGCAGCCTTCCTACACCCGCGTTACACGGCAAGCCACTGGCAGGCCTACCAGAAAGGTTGCGAGGCCGCGGGCCGGGCGGCCGACCCGGATATCTGGCGCGTCTCGCGCAATATCATCGTCGCCCCCACAGACCAGGAAGCGCATGACTACATCTTGGACCCGGACGGGCCGGTGAGCTTCTGGTTCCGCTACCTGCTGTCCTCGCTGAAGGCGCGCGGCCTGCTCGCCTTCGTGGCACCCGAAGGCCATCCCGACCCGGACACGATTACCTGGCAGGAAGTGGCCGAGTACCAGGTCGCCTGGGGCTCGCCCGCCACGGTCACCGACAAGCTGGTGGCGCTGCGCGACCAGACCGGCCCGTTCGGCGTGCTGACCGCCATGGCGCTGGAATGGAGCCCCGCATTCGGCGAGCAGACCATGACCCTGCTGGCCAACGAGGTGATGCCGGTCTTCGCCCAGCACGCCGACGCGACAAATGTCGCCAGCGCGGCGGAATAGCGCGCGAACGGCCGAAAAGTATAGCAAGGAAGGAGACGCCCGATGGATGTCGGCATGATGATGTTGTTCACCAACTATGGCTGGGACGACTGTTCAGACGGAAGGGTCTGGGAAGAAGAGTTACGACTGGCCGCCATCGCAGCGGATTCCGGCTTCGATTGCCTGTGGTCGGCGGAGCATCACTTCAACGACTATTCCTTCGTGCCGGACAACATGCACTTGATGTCGCATCTTTGCGCACTGTATCCGCATATGGATGTGGGCACGGCAGCGGTCATCCTGCCCTGGCACGATCCACTGCGGGTGGCGGAGAATGCCGCCGTTCTCGACCTGTTGAGCAAAGGCAAGCTACGACTCGGCTTCGGACGCGGGCTGGCGCGGCGCGAGTTCGAAGCGTTCCGGATCAGCATGGACGAGTCGCGCACCCGCTTCGACGAAGCGGCGCCGATGATCGTCGAAGCACTTAAGTCTGGCTTCATCGAAGGCGACGGACCGCACTACAAGCAGCCGCGCACCGAGATCCGGCCGCGGCCGCAGCATTCTTTCGACAACCGCATCTACGCCGTCGCTTCCAGCGAGGATTCGGTGAAGTCCGCCGCCAAGCTGGGTGCGCATGTGGTGATGTTCGCCGATCGGCCCTGGGAGATGCGTCTGCCGGTGATCGAAAAGGGCCGCGAGATGCATCGCGAAATCCACGGCACCGAGCCGCCGACGATCATGCTAACCGAGTTCGTCATCTGCGGCACCGATCTGGAGGCCTGCGAAGAAGAGGCGCGGCAGTATCAAGGCAAGTTCGTCGAGAGCAACTTCTACCATTACGAATTCCTCGGCGAGCATTTCGCGACGGTGAAGGGTTACGATTCCTACCAACAGAAAGCCGCTATCGCGAAGGAAGCGGGCATGGGCGGCGCCGTCGACGGCTTCATGAAGGCGGCAAGCTGGGGCACCCCGGACAAGATCCTGCGCGGCCTGGAGGAACGCCACGCCCTGATCGGCGATTTCGAGCTCAACGTCGCCTTCCGCTTCGGCGGCACCCCCTACGATGTCTGCGAGCGCGGCATCAAGCTGTTCGCCAAGGAAGTCTTGCCGGTGCTGAAGAGCTGGGGACCGGCGAAGGCGGCAGCCGCGGAGTAGGTCCGTGACTGCGGACCGTATCCTCACCACCCATGCCGGCAGCCTGCCACGGCCGCCGCGGCTGGTCGAACTCTACGCCGCAAGGGTCGCGGGCGAGCCGGTCGACGAGGCGGAGCTGGTGCGCGAGGGCAAGGCGGCGACTCGCTGGGTTGTCGAGCGCCAGCGCGAGGCCGGCATCGATATCCCAAGCGACGGCGAGCAACTGCGTGAGGCCTTCTTCCTCTACGTCCAGCGCCGTATGACCGGTTTCTCCGGCGTCTGGCAACGACCGGCGCGCACCGAACTGGACGACTATCCGGAGTTTGCCGCCCGAATGCGAAAGGGTCTGGAAGGACAGGTCGCGGTCAGCAATTTCGAGCCGCCGAAGGCGACCGGCCCCGTCGCCTACGCCGATCCCGACGCCAACAAGGCGGAGCTCGACACGTTCGCCGCGGCGCTGAAGAACGCCGGGGGCGACTTCGAGGACGCTTTCATGACCGCCCCCTCGCCCGGTATCGTCGCCACGGCGATGAAGAACGAGCATTACGACAGCGAGGACGCGTATCTCGACGCGCTGGCGGAGGCGCTGCGGATCGAATACGAAGCGGCGCATCAGCACGGCTATCTGCTACAGATCGACGCGCCGGACCTGGCGATGGAGCGGCACTTCTCCTACGCCAGCCACTCCCTCGATACCTTCGTCGATTTTGTCGAACGGGTCATCGCGCGGATCAACGCAGCGCTGCGCAACGTGCCACGCAAGCGGGTGCGGCTGCATGTCTGCTGGGGCAACTACGAGTCGCCGCACGACAAGGACGTGGCGCTGGAGGCGGTCTTGCCGGCGATCCTTCAGGCCAATGTCGGCGCCTTCCTGCTGCCCTTCGCCAATCCGCGCCACCAGCACGAGATCAAGCTGTTCCGCGACGCGCCACTTGGCGCCGACCAGTCGCTGATAGTCGGCGTCATCGACACACAGACCGCCTTCGTCGAACATCCGGAGACTATCGCCGACCGGTTGGAACGGGCGGCGGAGATGGTCGGCGACCCGGCCCGCATCCAGGCCGGCACCGATTGCGGCTTCGATACCTCCGCGGGCATGGGCCGCCTGACCCCTGACGTGGTGTGGGCCAAGCTCAAGGCAATGCAGGACGGCGCGCGGCTTGCCAGCGAACGGCTGTTTTAGCGCAGGTTAGTCCGTGATTCCCGCCTCGCGGCGCATCTTGAAAACCGGATCGTCCGGGCTGCGCTGCTGCTGCGTCCAGTCCGGCTTGATCGCCGGGGCCTTACCGGTGAAGACACGGGTCGATTCGAACACGCAGATACGGTTGGCGATCAGCCAGGGCCCGCCGTCGCGGCGCTCCACCCGGTCCACATAGCGGCCATAGGCCGAAATCTGCATCGGATCGGCGCCGTCGCCTGCTCCGTAGGCCTTCTGGCCCTGTGCGTCCAGGGTATGCGCGGTCATGAAATAGGTCTCGCTGACCGCGAGCGTGTCCGAGGCGAACTCGATCAAACAGTTACCGAGGAAATGCATGCATTGCGGCAGCGGTCCGACCTTCTCGCTGGCGAAAGCGATGAATCCCGGCACATCGCCGACGAATTCGCCGTGATCATCGCGCGCATCCGGATGATAGACCGCGCGCACCATCTCCCAATCACCACGGTCGACGCCACGCGCGTAACGCATCATCAAATCGCGGATTTCCTCACGGTCGATGACCTGCTGCATCGTCAAACCCATGGCACCCCCCCTTCACGTATAGGTTATTTAGCGAGTGGCGGCGCGTCCGGTTCGAACCAGGAATCGACATATTGTTCGAGCACGCAATAGATCGAACAGTCGAAGCTGGCCCGACCCCACGGCGCGATGATCGCGATCGCCAACGCCCCGCCCAGCACGATGACGACGGTGAGATATGTCAACGCCACCCCGGTCGACTTGAGCGCATCCAGCCACAATGGCTCGCCGAACTCCGTCTTCCGGCTGATCCCGCCGCCTTCGCTATCCGGTTTCTCTTCGCTCATGACGGCAGAGTGGCCCACGGTCCCGTTCTTCGCAAGCACGACAACAGCATGCTCACGCCGCCCGCCCCTCATAGAGCGCGCGATTGCGCGCGATCTTCGCGGCCAGCGCAACGCCGCGGGCGAGCGGCTGCGGGTTGGCTTTGCCCTGGCCGACAATGTCGTAGGCTGTGCCGTGCGCGGTGGTGACCGTCGGGACCGGGGAGCCGCCATGGATGACCACGCCGCGGTCGAATTCCAGCAGCTTGTTAGCGATCTGGCATTGGTCGTGATACATGGCGACGATGCCGTTCGTGCCCTTTTGCTTGGCATCGATAAAGACGATATCGGCGGAGAGCGGGCCATCGACCTGGATACCGTCGCCTCGCGCCCGCTCGATCGCCGGGATGATGGCGTCGACCTCCTCGGTGCCGCACAGCCCACCCTCGCCGCAATGCGGGTTGTAGCCAGCGACGGAAATCCGTGGGCTATCGACACCGGTGGCGGACAGGGAACGGTGCAGCAGATCGATGATCGCGTGCACCCGATCGGTGGTGAGATATTTGTGCACGTCCTTCATCGGCACGTGGGAGGTGACGCGCGCGACCCAGAGATGGTCGAGGATATTGAGTTCCGAGAAGATGCCGTCATAGCCGAGATGGCTGGTGCAGAAGTCCATCCCATCGCGAAACTTGAACCCGGCCAGGTTCATCGCCTTCTTGTTCATCGGCGCATAGGCCACCGAGTCGATCTTGCCGGCAACGACAAGATCGAGCGCGTGCGCCAGGATTCGCATGGTGTGCCCGCCTGCCATTTCGTTCGCCGTACCTTCCGACAAGGCTGCGAAATCGAGCGGTTCGACCGGTACGGGCAGGAAGGGGGTTGTGGGCGCGGCGAAGTCAAACGCGGCCACGTCGTCCCGCACCTGCAGGTCGAGAGTCACGCCCATGCGCCCCACCTCGCGCTCCAGCACCGCCCGATCGCCGACGACGACCACATCCGCGCCCGGATCGAAAGCAGGGTCCGCCAGCAGTTTCACGACAAGTTCCGGACCGATGCCGGACGGATCGCCGAGCAGCAGCCCGACCTTGGGTTTGGATACGCTCACGGGATGCCTCTTTGACTGGCCGGTTCAAGTTCAGACTCTATTGTGCAGAGCGGTGCGGATCAGGTCAGCCCCGGACATCAACGTCAAGGCGCTGGCGACCGTTTCACTTTAAAGAGAATTGCAGGCTATTTCTTCGGAAACGGAATGACGACGGCGCTCTTGGGCGCCGCAGCACCAAAATTTTTCTCGATGGCCTTCAACGCTTCGTCCATAGCGGCCTGTTCTGTCTCAAACCGGCAGGTCCGCCTTCCCGCTGATCCTGCCCGATATCGCGACCGAGGCTGCGGCTGCTTCGGACCAAGCGGCGGAAAGAATGCAGTACAGGCCGCTGATGGGCCTGGATGATTTGCGCGACAGCATCGCCGCTTATGCAGGCTAGGACGGCGTCCGATGCGACCGCGAGAATATTCTGGTCACCAACGGCACCAAACATGCGACCGAACTGGCTGTTCGGGTCTTCACCGATGTCGGTGACCGCATCATTGTCAGTGCCCCAACTATATGACCACGTTGCAGACCTTTCGAAATCACGGCCTGAACCTGCTCGCAATTCCACAAGACGATGAAGGGCTCGATGCCGAAACTGCTGTTCGACGTGCCGGATTTTCACAACCCGACCAGGATCGCCATGTCGCTTGCCCGGCGCCAGCGCTTGCTGACGCTGGCGTATGAATTCGGGTTCGTCATCGTCGAGGACGACCCCTACCGAAGGTTGCGCTTCGAGGGCACATCCGTTCGCCGATCAAATCCCTGGACGAGAACGGCATCGTCATCGCAGTCGGCACCGTATCGAAAACCCTGGCACCGGGTCGGCTGGGCGATCGCCGAACCCGAGATCGTCAAACGGATGGCATTGCAAAAATCCGATGGCGGATCCTCTCCATTCAGTCAGCGAATCGTGGCGGACCTGATGCGATCCAACAGGAACTGCCGGAAGCCACGGTGTGCACGCCGCACGGCGACTATTTCCTGTAGCTCGAATTGCCGCAAGGCGTTTGCGAAGCGCGCCGTAGCGCATGGTGTGGAAGTCAGTTCCGGACGCGTTTGTTTTCCCGACAACGACCCGGGGCATTTTCAGCGCCTCGCCTACAGCTTCGTCGGCCCCGATCAAATTCGGGCGGGTATCCGGCAACTCGGCACGGCGTACCGGGAAATCTCAGACGGATCCTGACGCCGGTATCGCGTTTTACCTCCGCTTGAGGGCGAACGACAACCAGAGCGATAGCAAGAACACCGCCGCGCCCGCATGGAAGGCCGGAGCATAGGATTGCGCCGCATCGAAGATCGCGCCGCTCAGCACCGGGCCGCCCGCCCCGACGATCCCGACCAGCGCCAGTACCGCCCCCATCAGCGCGCCCGCGGACGCGGTGCCGAACAGAGCGACGCTCACCGTCGAGATCTGCGTCGACGCACCGCCGACGAAGATGCCCAGAACGACCGACAACAGGTAGAGGCTTGTCGCTCCCTCGGCGAGCGCGAACGCCACCATCACCAGGGCCGAGATGCCGATCGACCAGCGATAGGCGGGCACCGCGCCGATGCGGTCGCACAGCATCCCCATCGCGATACGCCCGATGCAATTGCCGGCCCCGAACAGGGCGACGACGGCGGCCGCGCCGACGCTGTCGAGGCCTTTCTCGATCACGAAAGGCGCAATGTGGACATAGACGATGGCCCCGGCAAACCACCACAGACCGAGGGTGAGAGACATTAGCCAGAACAGCCCGTCGCGCAGGAACGAGTCGGCTCCCTCAACACCCCCGCCGGGCGGCATGCCGCCGATGGCCGGACCGGCTCCCGTCGCGCCATAAGGCCGCATCCCCTTCCGGCCCGGATCGCGGGTCAAAAACAACGCCGCAAGCACGATCAGGCCACCGGATATTACGCCTAGCCAGAGATAGGCCTGCCGCCAGCCCAATTGCCCAATCAGCAGTTCGGCGAGCGGTGCCATGAAGAAGGTCCCGGCGCCGCCGCCCAATGTCGCAATGCTGATCGCGACACCGCGCCGCGCCTCAAACCAGCGCGAAATGGTCGCGACCAGCGGCGACCAGACCGCGCCCATGCCGATCGCCGACAACCCGCCATAGAGCGCGAAGAGTTGCCAGACCTCTGTAACGAGGGATCCCAGTCCGGTACCGAGGCCGAAAATCAGCCCACCCGCGACCACGGTCGGCCTTGGCCCGAAGCGATCGGCGCACCAGCCCATGGGAAATCCGCAGATGCCATAGGCGATCAGTCCGACCGACATGGCGCCGGAGATCGCTGCGCGGCTCCAACCGAATTCCGCTGCCAGATGCTCATAGAAAAGGGTGAAGGAAAAGTAGGTGCCGTAGCCGCACACGCCGACCACCAGACAGGCGGCGACAATGACCCAGCCGAAATGCACCCCGCCCCCGCTCCGGCCTTACAACAAGTCCGGCACGCCGCTCAGATCAGGCAATTCGACCGTCGCCGAATAGCGCGGGTCGAGCAGCCGGTCGCCATGCCGGTTCGACCACGCGCAGCGCATCCCCGCCGCGATCGCCCCCAGCACATCGTTCGGGCTGCCGGCGACATGCAGCACATCCGCCATCGCGATTCCGAGCACGGTCGTCGGCAGATCGTAGACGGCGGGATGCGGCTTGTACTTGCCGGCCCTTTCCGATGAGAGGACATGGTCGAAGCCCGATTCGAAATTCTCCGCCACCGCCTCCAACATGTCCTGGTCACCGTTCGAGAGGATCGCAGTCGCACAGCCCTTTGCCTTGACCGCGGCGACCACCCCGTCCGCTTCCGACCACGGGTTCATCCTGTCCCAGGCGAAAACCAGCGCGTCGTGCGTCGCGTTGTCGATCTCGATCCCGGCGCGGCCCGCCACATAGTCGAGGCCCATCCGCGTCGCGTCGCGGAAACGGGTCCGTTCCCGCTCCAGCGAATTGCTCGACGCGGCACGCTCCATCTGCTTCGCCCGCCAAGTGCGGACGAAGGGCACAGCCTCTTCCTCCGATAGGCCCAACGTCTCGCGCACGACCGGCACGAGACTGCCTTCGATATCGAGCAGTGCCATGTAGACGTCGAAGGTCACGAGTTTCGGTGTCGCCATGGCGCGCGGTCCCCCAGGTTACGGCATCAGCGCGGACGCTAGCACAGGCCGCCGGTTTGTGCGCGTCTGCAGCGGTTCGTATAGTTTTCGCATCATTTCAGGGAGGGATATCATGGCGGAGACTGACCGGCGCGTGGCGCTTATAACCGGGTGCGGCAAAGAAAACGGGATCGGCGCGGCGACCGCGCAGAAGCTGGCGCGCGACGGGTTCATCGTCGCCGTCTCCGACGTCGCGGCGGCGGGTGTCGATAACGACAATACGGTCGAAAAGGCGCCGAGCAGCTGGCAGGGGCTCGACTCCCTGGTGGCCCGCATCGAGGAAGCCGGCGGATCCGCAACCAGCTTCACCGGCGACGTGTCGACCGAAGACGGCGCCGCCCATCTGGTCAACAGCGCGATTGAGAAATACGGACGTTTGGATGCGCTGGTGAACAATGCCGGCGCGCCGCACGGCCAGGATCGCGGTCAGATCGAAACCGTGCCGCTCGACGCCTGGGAAAATGTCATGGCGATCAATGTGCGCGGCCCCTTCCTGATGAGCCGCGCCGCCGTGCCGCATATGAAGTCGCGCGGCTACGGCCGGATCGTCTCACTTGCCTCGGTCGCCGGGTTGGAGGCGCTGCCGGAACGCGCCGCCTATTGCGCGTCGAAGGCGGCCGTCATCGGCTTCACCCGCTCACTTGCTTACGACATGGCCCGGCACGGCGTCACGGTGAATTGCGTCTGCCCCGGTTCGATCCGTACTGACCGCGCCATCAGTTCGACCATGAAAGCCGGCTATACGGACGTGGAGGCTGGGTTGGCGGAGCGCGCCAAGCCGATCCCTGTTGGCCGGCACGGCAAACCGGAAGAAATCGCCGCCGCGATCGCCTATCTGGCGTCGGAGGACGCGGCCTTCACCACCGGCCAGGCGATCGTCGTCGATGGCGGCGGCCTGCCGCCGAGCGCGTTTTAGACTGGACGACGAACTCACAGGGAGGAAGACATGATTCTCAAGGACAAGGTCGTGTTGGTCACCGGGTCCGGCGCCGGGATCGGCGAGGCGATCGCGGTCGCGATGGCGGAAGCCGGGGCGCAGGTGATCTCGATCGATATCGACGGCGACGCGGCGCAGAAGACCGCCGACCGTGCCGGTGCATTCCAGGTCAAGACGAAGGCGATCCAGGCGGACGTCGGCGACCTGGACGACATCGAGCGCATGGTCCAGGCAACGGTCGACGATTTCGGCCGGCTGGACGTGATCGTCAACAATGCCGGCGTGACACGACGCGCCTACATCATGGACCTGACAGAAGAGGATTGGGACCGCATCCACCGGCTCAATGCCAAGGGTGTTTTCTTCTGCCTGCAACGCGCGGCAAAGCAGATGATCGAGCAAGGCGGCGGCTGCATCATCAACACCGCTTCGATTGCCGGACGCGGCTATGCCGGCACCTCGAACGCCGCCTATGCGGCGAGCAAGGGCGCGGTGATTTCATTGACACGGACGGCCTCGCAACAGTTGGGCCAGCACAACATCAACGTCAACGCGATCTGCCCCGGTGTCACGCGCACGCCGCTCAGCGACCGCAATTTGGCGGTCCGCGCGCAGGAACAGGGGGTCAGTCTGGAAGAAGCGTTGAAGCGTCACGTCGCGCCGATTCCGATCGGCCGAGCGAACCAACCAGAAGACATCGCGGCGCTCGCGGTCTTCCTCGCCTCGCCCGGTGCGCGCAACATCACCGGCCAGTCCTACAATGTGGATGGCGGATTGGTGACCAGCTAGAGCGCCAGCGCCAGATTGGTCGCCGCCAGCGAGAGAATGGCGCCAAAGGTCAGGATCATACCCGACACCCGCAATGGCGGATTGTTTGCGGTAAATGCGAAGGCGTA
>CAJWOT010000005.1 GCA_913044215.1 uncultured Rhodospirillaceae bacterium
AGCTCCAGTGTCTTTATTGCAAATTCCGCCATGCTGCCGCCAATCAAATCTTTGCCGGCATAAATCCGTACGGCTTCTCTCGCCAGGCGTCTTCGTGCTAAACCGCGCGCTCTTGTCTCACCTTCTGTGAAAGGACGCCGCATGGCCGTCGTCACGCGCTTTGCCCCCTCGCCGACCGGCTTCCTCCATATTGGCGGCGCCCGGACCGCTCTGTTCAACTGGCTGTACGCCAAGCACTTCGACGGCGAGTTCTTGCTGCGCATCGAAGATACCGACCGCAAACGCTCAACGCCGGAAGCGATTGACGCGATTTTGGACGGGCTGCGCTGGCTCGAATTGGATTGGGACCGCGACGCTTACTTTCAGTCGCAGCGCGCCGAACGCCATGCCGCCGCCGCCCATTCGCTTCTGGAGCAGGGCCGCGCGTATCGTTGCTATTGCACGCCCGAAGAGCTGGCCGAGATGCGGGAGGCAGCAAAACGCGAGGGGCGTTCCATGCGCTATGATGGGTGTTGGCGCGATCGCGACCCCTCAGAGGCCCCGGAAGGCGTCGATCCCGTCATACGCTTGAAAGCCCCGCTGGACGGCGAAACCGTAATCGATGACCAGGTCCAGGGACCAGTACGGGTCGAAAACAGCCAGCTCGACGACATGATCCTGCTGCGCAGTGACGGTACGCCGACCTACATGCTCTCCGTCGTCGTCGACGACCATGACATGGGTGTCACGCACGTGATCCGGGGTGACGACCATCTGACGAACGCGGCGCGGCAAACCCAGCTTTTTCTCGCGCTTGATTGGACACCGCCGGTGTTCGGGCACATCCCCCTGATCCACGGTGCGGACGGCCAGAAGCTGTCCAAACGCCATGGCGCGCTGGGCATCGACGCTTACCAGGAGATGGGGTACCTCCCGGCCGCATTGCGGAACTACCTGCTGCGGCTGGGCTGGAGTCATGGTGACGAGGAGATCATACCGACCGAGAAAGCCGTCGCGTGGTTCGACTTGGATGCGGTGGGCAAATCGCCATCACGGATCGATTTCGACAAGCTGGAAAGCGTCAATCAGCATTATTTGCGCGAAGCCGATACCGAAACGCTGGTCGAGCTTCTGCTGTCTCGCTTGGGCACTGGCGACGACGCAGCCGACACCGTCCGGGCGAGGCTGGCGGCCGGTCTTGGCAGCCTTACGGAGCGGGCGAAAAACCTGAACGAGCTGGCGGAGATGGCGCGCTTCTACGCGCAGGCCCCGAGCTACCCGTTGGAAAACGCAAAGGCGGCGAAATTGCTCAATGATGACGGCGTCGCGCATCTGACAGATTTCGCTGCGGCCTTGCAGCCACTCGACGGCTGGGGCGAAGCGGAGCTTGAGCAAGCGGCGCGCGATTTCGTGGCGGCTCGTGACATCGGACTTGGCAAGCTGGCACAACCGTTACGGGCGGCACTGACCGGTTCGAATGCATCCCCGGGGATTTTCGAGGTCCTGCACATCCTCGGCAAGGAGGAGGCCCTGACGCGCCTTTCCGCGGTTCCGGGAGCCGGGCAATAGAGCCCCTCAAATTTGCTCGAAGGCGAATAAATCTCTATATTTGCGGTGACCGCGGAAGACAACTGACGCCAAGCTTCTAGGGGGTGGCGCAGATACCAAAAAGACGCCGCGACTACTTTGCAACTTATTGATAAATAAAAGAAAGGGCTGCAATGAGTCAGGAAGCTAAGGGCTCCGGAAACGAATACGTTACGCTACAGGATCACAGCACGGGGAAGAATTACGACCTGCCGCTGATGCCAGGCTCGATCGGACCGAAAGTTATCGACGTTCGGCCGCTATACGCTCAAACAGGACATTTCACCTACGATCCGGGTTATACCTCGACGGGTTCGTGTGAATCCAAAATCACCTATATCGACGGTGAAGAAGGTGTCCTGCTGCATCGCGGCTATCCAATCGAGGAACTGGCCGAACAAAGTACTTTCCTCGAACTCTGCTACCTGCTGCTGAACGGTGAGCTTCCGTCCAAAGCGGAATACGAAGATTTCGACAGCATCATCACCAACCACACGATGGTGCATGAGCAGCTGCACACGCTGTATCGCGGTTTCCGCCGTGACGCGCACCCGATGGCGATCATGTGCGGTGTCGTCGGTGCCCTGTCGGCCTTCTATCACGACTCGACCGACATCAACGATCCGCATCAGCGGATGATCGCCTCGCACCGGTTGATCGCGAAAGTGCCGACGATCGCCGCGATGGCCTACAAATACTCGATCGGCCAACCCTTCGTGTATCCGCGCAACGATCTGACTTATGCGGAAAACTTCCTGCATATGATGTTCTCGGTCCCGGCAGAGGATTACAAGATCAGCCCGACCGTATCGCGCGCGATGGACCGTATTTTCATCCTGCACGCTGATCACGAGCAGAACGCTTCGACGTCGACGGTGCGTATGGCCGGCTCGTCGGGCGCCAATCCCTTCGCTTGTATTGCCGCCGGTATCGCCTCGCTGTGGGGTCCGGCGCATGGCGGGGCCAACGAAGCGGTTCTCGAAACGTTGAGCGAAATCGGTTCCGTCGACCGGGTCGGCGAAATGATCGCCCGGGCGAAGGACAAGGACGATCCGTTCCGTCTGATGGGTTTCGGCCACCGGGTCTACAAGAACCACGACCCGCGTGCGCGCGTGCTCATGAAGAGCGCCCATGAAGTGCTGGGCGAACTCGGCATCGAAAACGATCCGTTGCTCGAAATCGCCATGGAATTGGAAAAAGTCGCGCTGGAGGACGAGTACTTCATTCAGCGTAAACTGTTCCCGAATGTCGATTTCTATTCCGGCATCATCCTGAAGGCGTTGGGCTTCCCGACCTCGATGTTCACCGTCCTGTTCGCCCTCGCGCGGACGGTCGGGTGGATCGCACAGTGGAAAGAGATGATCGAGGACCCGTCGCAAAAGATCGGCCGGCCTCGCCAGCTCTATACCGGCTACACCAGCCGGCCCTATGTCCCCCGGGACAAGCGGTAGAACCAATCGAAACGGCGCCCTCGGGCGCCGTTTTTTCTTCCGGTCTGGGCACTAGCCCTTATCGATAATTTCCAGCACCGCAGCCGCGGCCCGCTCGCTGGGCGGCGACCCGCCCAATCCCATTGCCTCCAGTGCCGGACGCATTGCCGCAACTTGCGCGGCACCACCGCCGTCGAGCAATTCACTCACGTGACCGAAGAGCACATCCGGCTCGCATCGGGCCTGTATGCACTCCGGAACGACCTCCCTATCCAACGTAAGATTGATCAGGTTGGCGTAAGGGACTTGCACCAATATCGATGCCAACCAATAGGTTACCGCCGTTACCTTATACGCCACGACATAAGGCACCTGTGCCATCGAGAGTTCCAACGTCACCGTACCCGAGGCCGCCAAGCCCACATCGCAGGCGGCCATCGCTGAAAACTTTTCGTCGCGGTCTTCGACAATGACTGTCCGAAGCGGCAGATCCGCGAACGCTGTCTTAACAGTTTCGGCAACATTCGGGACCGTTGGAACAACGGCGGTAAGGCCGGGATACTTGCCTTCAAGCCGGCGCAAGGTTTCCGCGAACGGCTCGGCAAGACGCGAGACTTCGCCTTGGCGGCTGCCCGGGAGAACGCAAATTGCCGGCGCCGCGGCATCGATATCGTGACGCGCCCGAAACCCTGCACCATCGGCCTGCTGGATCTCACTCTCGACAACGGGATGGCCGACGAAGCGGCAATCCACATTGCGCTGCGCGAACCAATCCGGTTCGAATGGCAGCAGCGCCAACAGGTGATCGAAGTGCCGACGGAACTTATGAACACGCCAAGGACGCCACGCCCATAGCTGAGGCGCGACGTAATGAATTCGCGGAATATCATCGGATTGGATACGCTTCGCCACACCGTGAGCAAAGGCAGGCGCGTCTATCGTCACCACCGCATCGGGCTGCAATGCATCGATCGCCGCCGCCGTCTCACGCATCCGGCCGAACAGTTTGCGGGCATGGGGCAAAATTTCGACGATACCCATGACGGAGAGTTCCGACATGGGGAATTGGCTTTTCAAGCCCTGCGCCTCCATCGCCGGTCCGCCGACGCCGTGGAACGCGACAGCGTCACCGGTCGCCGCTTTCAATGCGGCCATCAGGCGCCCCCCCAAAACATCGCCGGAAGGCTCACCCGCAACGAGACATATTACCAGTGGATCGCGGTTCACGACGATGCGGACAGGCCGATCACGAACAATCCCGCCGCATCGGCCGCTTCGATGACCGCGTCACTCGCGATAACCAGCGTAAGCCCTGCTTCTATGGCGATCCCGCGCAGACCTGCTTCCTTCGCGCGCGCAACGGTATCGGTCCCGATCGTCGGTAGGTCGGCCCGCTTCTCCTGCCCTGGCTTGCTGAGTTTCACTAGAACGCCCCCGGGCCCTTCGCGGCGCAGCCCGATACAGCGCTGCAATAAGGCGTCTGTCCCCTCGACCGCTTCCACACCCAATACGATGCCGTCCTGCACGATCGCAGCCTGTCCGACGTCGGCAGCGCCCAGCGCGCGCACGACTTCCACACCGCGCCTTATATCCCGTTCGGCCTCGGCGTCCGGGACATGCGTACCCAGCGTCCCTTCCGGTGCCGTGATTCCGCCCAGCACATCGTCTACGCCGACGACCCGAAACCCTTCATCCTCTTCCAACATACGGATTACCCCGCGCAACAGGCTATCGTCGCCCATCGCTTTGCCGCCAGCTTTGGCGAAAAATTTAAGGGCGGTCGCATCGGGGCGCAAATCCATGAGCGAAGGACGGCGCACGGGTCCCGCAAGAACAAGGTCTTCGGCGCCTGCGTCCCGAAGGCATCTTAAGGCCTTGCCCGCCGCCCCCAAGCGGACCCAAGCATGCTCGACACCCTGCGTGGTCTCCGCATCGGTATACCCTTCGAAAGCAAGCACAAAGACTGGGCGCTCTTGCGTATGGCATGCCGCCACGAGCAGCCGCGGCAGAACGCCGCCACCGGCCAGTATCCCTAGCTTTCTGGTCACTGTCCTAACGCGGTTGAGTTAATCCACGGGACGAGTCGGCGCGCATGAAATCAACAATTTCCAGGATATCGGCATTGTCGCCGAAAAGACCCGCGACATCGTCAATGCGCTCCTGCAACGTACCCTCTTCCGCGAACAACATCCGGTATGCGGTTCGCAAATTGTGGATCTCATCCTTGGCGAAATTGCGCCGCTTCAGGCCAATCACATTGAGGCCGCTAAGCCGAGCACGGTCTCCCATAACAGAACCATACGGAATGACATCGTTCTCGACACCGGACATCCCGCCCACGATGGCGTGCCGGCCGATCCGTACGAACTGATGGACCGCTGACAGTCCGCCCAGTATCGCGTAGTCGCCGACCACCACATGTCCGGCAAGCGTCGCGTTATTGGCCATGACGATATGGTCACCCATCAGGCAATCATGCGCCACATGCGAGCCGACCATGAACAAACAATCGTCACCAACCCGTGTGATCATGCCACCTTCGGACGTACCCGGGTTCATGGTCACATGCTCCCGAATGCGGTTACGCTCGCCGATAATGAGTTCCGAGTGTTCACCCGAATACTTCAGGTCTTGCGGCGGCAAACCGATCGATGCGAAAGGGTAGATCTCCGTCTCTGCGCCGATCCGAGTCAACCCGCCCACGACGACGTGAGAATGCAAGCGAACGCTATCGCCAAGCGTTACCCCTGCTTCCACGACGCAATACGGTCCGATGACGACCCCATCGCCGACCTTGGCTTTGGAATCGACGATCGCAGTCGGATGAATATCGGTCATTCACTCATCCATGATCATGGCGGCGAAGGTCGCTTCGGCGCACAGCACGTCATTCACTTTCGCTTCGCCGGTAAATCGCCAAACATTGCCGCGCATTCGATCCTTAGTCACATGCACATGCAGAACATCACCAGGGACGACTGGCTTGCGAAAGCGCGCTTTGTCGACGGACATGAAGTACACCAACTTGCCTTCCGCCTCTGGACCAAGCGTATGGACCACCAACACCGCCGCTGTCTGCGCCATCGCTTCGATGATCAAAACACCTGGCATCACCGGCTTCGAAGGGAAATGCCCTTGGAAATGCGGCTCGGCTATAGAAACGTTCTTTATTCCGACCGCGCTCTCATTGTCGACGACATCCGCGACCCGGTCGATCATAAGAAAGGGATATCGATGCGGTATCATCCGCATTATCGCGTTGATATCGATATCCCCTGCCCTCTCCGCGTGGTCATCCATTCCTACGCGCCCTTTTTCTTGGTTAGTTTTTCGATCGCCGCTATCTGCCGAAAGAACTGACGTGCCGGAACCGCCGGCGATCCCAGCATCCGTGCACCGGGCTCAACGTCCCGCATGATACCGGATTGGGCACCTATCTGCGCGCCCGTGCCGATACGAAGATGCCCGGCGACACCACTTTGCGCGGCCATGACAGCGAAGTCTTCAAGAACTGTACTCCCGGCAACCCCCGACTGCGCGATGATAATGCACCCCTTGCCGATCCGCACGTTGTGCCCGATCTGCACCAGATTATCAATCATCGTCCCGTCGCCAATAACTGTATCCGGGCCAGCCCCTCGGTCTATCGTCGAATTGGCGCCGATTTCGACATCGTTGCCAATGATCACCCGCCCCAATTGCGGCACCTTGACATGACCGCCGGTATCGATCGCGAAGCCAAACCCGCGCTGCCCAATCCGCACACCAGGATGCAACAAAGTGCGCACGCCGATATCGCAGTGGCTGACAGACGCGTTGGCGCCTATCACGGTGTCATCGCCGATCGAAACCGCATCACCGACAACCGCATTCGCTCCAATATGACAACGCGCACCCACCACCGCGTTCTCACCGATAACGGCACCGGCATCGACCCGACTACCCGCGCCGAGCGCCGCGGTTTCCGCCACAACAGCAGTTGGTGAAATTCCCGGTTCTGGCACAGGTGTCGGATAGAACAGCTGAGCCGCCCGCGCGAACGCCTTATACGGTTCGTTGCTCACCAGCAGAGCCATTCCCTCGGGCGCCTTATCGACAAACTTGTCGGCCACAACGCACGCTGCAGCCGCACTCGCCTGGAATGCCGCCACATATTTCTGGTTATCGAGAAAACTCAAGGTGCCGGCATCGGCAACGTCCAGTGGTCCAACATCGATAAGTTGGAGTTCAGGGTCGCTGCTCTCGCCCAACTCTGCGCCGATTTCGCTCGCGATTTCCTTGAGCCGGAAGGGGCCTGCTCGAGTAAAAAAACGCGGGTCCGCCATCGATTACTGGACTTTCGGAACTTGCAGCCGCGGTGTCTGCGGGTTCGGCCGTTGTTTCAATACGGGTTCTACAACCTTGATATCGGGAAGAATCTTATTGAGACGCGCTTTCGCCTGTTCGGTTACCACAAGTTTCGAATCGGAAAACAGAACGTTCCCGCGCCCAGGCCCCGCATCAATCACCAGGTTCGCACCCATTTCCTGCGCCATATCTCTCAGAATTTCGGCCAGTTTCGCTTCAACTTTCAAGATGCTTTGCCCTAGCATCAGATCCAGTTTCTTTTGCTCCGTCTGAACCCCGCGCCGGTACTCCTGCACACGTATCTGAAACGCGCGCCAACGCTCCTTAAACGCATCAGGCGCTAAAACCGCCCGCTGTTGTTCCAACTGAGCTTTGGTGTCTTCCAACGCTGCGGTGTCCGCTGCGATTTCCTTTTGAATGCGCCGATGCCGTTCGTTGATCTGTTTGATAATACTCTTACCCGCTTCGGACTCCTCAACCGCGCGCTTGAAATCGATGACGGCGACTACAGGTGCCGGCAAATTACGAATCTGCTGGCTTTGCGCCGCAGGTGTCAGGAATGCAACCGATATCGCGACTGCCGCAGCCAACCAAATGCGGCTGAGATTTCTTTCAATCATTTGTGCGATTCCAATCTGCAGTTCCGGCAATTTCGACATCGCGAAACGTCGCGAATACCGTACTAGAACCTGGTGCCAAAATTGAAACGGAAATTTTCGTCCTCGTCGAAATCTTCCTTGAGGATTGGTACCGCAAAGTCGAGCCGTACCGGGCCGAAGGGAGATCGCCAGGCGAGTCCGACACCAACGGACCACCTGAGACTACCGGTGTCCGCGATAACCGGGTCGTCAAAATCCAAGCCTGTCAAACTACCGGCATCCGTAAAGACCGCGCCGCTCACCCCGAACTGTTTAGGCAGGCCCAGCGGGAACGTCAGTTCGACAGTCCCGGAATAGAGAAACTTGCCGCCAAGTGCATCGTCCGTTGAGATATCACGGGGCCCCACACCGCCATTATCGAAACCGCGAAGTTTGTCGCCGCCTAAGAAAAACCGGTCGCTGATACGGACATCATCGTCACCAAGCCCGAATATATACCCAATATCGCCCCGCGTGCTGATGACCCAATCTTTCGCAATCCCGTAGTAGTAAGACGCCGTCGCTCGGTTTTTGAGAAATGCGATATCACCCCCAAGGCCGGCTATATCGTTCGACAATCGAATGATATAGCCATCGGTTGGTTCGATCTTTGAGTTTCGACGATCATAGGTCAGGTCCTGGCCGACAACAGAGACGAAATCGCTGCCTTCCTCGGCGCGGATAAACCTCGAAGCGTCAACATCAACATCCGTGACCTCGTCACGGCGCAATGTGTATCGGACACTGTGCCGCAAATTTTCTGCAAGAACGTATCCAAGACGGACGCGCCCGCCGGTCGAGATTGTTTCGAACTCGCTCACATTACTCGAAGCAATGTGAAACCCGTCCAAGCCAAACGAAAGCTCTTTGTCGAGGAAGTATGGTTCGGTAAACCCGACATCGAAATTTTGCTGCTCCGCAGCGATCGTAATCGAAGCGCGAAGATCTTGCCCCTTACCCAACAAATTCCGCTCTCGAATACGCAGATCTACCAGTGGACCATTCTGGGACGAAAAGCCGGCGCCGACACTCAACTCACCGGTTGATTGCTCAGCGACATCGACTTTGATCACCGTCTTGTCCGCCTCGCTGCCGGGAACGTTGTTCACTTCGACACGTGAAAAATACCCCAGATTCTGAATTCGCGTCCGCGAACGCCGAAGCTTGGTTGAATTGAAGGCATCCCCTTCAACAATTTGAAACTCGCGCCTGATGACTTTGTCCAAGGTGCGCACGTTGCCACCAATATCGATTCGCTCAACGAAGACACGCGGCCCTTCCTGAACTACGAAACTGATGTCGATGGTTCGCTTGGCGCGATCTCGCTTCACGCTCGGAAGAACGGCAACAAACGCGAATCCAAGATCGCCAACGGCGTTGGAAAGCGCAACCACGGTATCGTCAACGGCTTCCGAATCGTACCAATCACCCTTTTCGATTTCGATGACTTGCTGAATGGCCTCAGGCTTGACGTCTTTGATTTTCGACTCAATCGTCAACGCGTTGAAGGTGTAGCGTTTCCCCTCCTCGATCGTGAACGTAATGAAAAAGTCCTTACGGTCCGGCGTTAACTCGGCGACTGCCGACACCACCCTGAAATCGGCAAAACCGTTGCGGAGGTAATGCCGGCGCAACAGCTCCCGATCGAATGTGAGCCGATCAGGATCATAGGTATCGTTGGAGCTCAAAAACTGGTACCAGCGTGTCTCCGACGTTTGGACGATCTCGCGGAGCGCGCGGTCGGAAAACTCCCGGTTGCCGATAAAACTGATGCGGCGAATTCCCGTCGGCTGCCCTTCGTCGATCTCGAAGATTAGGTCGACGCGATTCTGCGGTAACTGGACAACCTTCGGCTCCACCGTTGCGGCAAATCGGCCAGTTCGCCGATACAGATCAAGGATTCTCTTCACGTCGTTCTGCACGCGGGTGCGCGTGTAGACGATGCGCGGACGCAGTTGTACTTCGTTACGGAGAGTCTCTTCCTCGAGTTCCTTGTCCCCTTCGAATGCGATGCGATTGATGATCGGGTTCTCAACAACCCTGACGAAGAGTACGTCGCCCTCACGGCGCAACGTCACATCGGCAAACAATCCTGTCGAATAAAGACCCTTGAGCGATTCGTTGACCCGATCAGCATCCAACGGATCGCCCTCTTTGATGAGCATGTAAGACCGTACGGTCTCTGGCTCGATGCGCTGCGTCCCCTCAACAACGATTTCGGCTACCACAGGAGTTCCGGGCCGGACGGGCGCGGACCTGCGTGGTATGGGAACTGTCGAGCCGCTACGGGGCGATGGTGGAACAATTGTCGGGCCGGTTTGCGCGAGAGCCGGGAACCAAAGCAGGAGCGCACTCAACAACAGCGCCCCAAGAGCTGATATCCTCACGACAATCGCCAAAGTAGACTCCCGAAAGACGCCAAAACGAAGCGCCGAAAAACTCATGTATTCCAAATGGGTAAGTTTACGAGATCATTAATAATAACAAATAGCATGAGACTTAATACCAGCACCAGCCCAATTCTAAAGCCGTATTCCTGTACTCTTTCTCCTAAGGGGCGGCCTCGAATTGCTTCAAACGCGAAGAACATCAAGTGTCCGCCATCAAGCATTGGTATGGGAAATAAGTTAATCAATCCCAAGTTGATCGAAATCAAGGCGGTGAAATAGACCAGGGAGAGAACCCCCATTTTCCAGACTTCGCCGGACATTTGGGCGATTTTGATTGGTCCGCCCAATTCATCCGACGAGCGAGACCCGGTAATGATTTGCCCGACCGCCTCAAGTGTCCGCACCGTGATCGTCTTGGTTTCGAGGATCGCCTGCCAAATCGCACTTACGAAGCCAAGCTGACGGACTTCTGTCTTGCCTTCACGCGTCACGCCGAGCAGCCCAATGCGTACGACATTGCCAAGCCGATCCTTAAATTCACGCAACCTGGGCTTCACGCTGAACGCCTGTTCGATACCGTCCCGCGTCACGACGAGTTCGACAGTTTGTTCAGGGATCATGCGAATTTTTTGCTGAACCTGCTCGAAGCTCTCCATCTCCTCGCCGGCAATCCGTACGATCACGTCACCCGGTTTCAGCCCTGCCTTTTCTGCTGCGCTATCTTCGACAACGGTCGCGATCTCTGCCGGTGTAAAGGGTTGCCCCAACGAAACGTAAAGGCCTGCCAAAACGATAACGGCGAAAATAAAGTTCGCGGCAGGACCGGCGAACACGATCGCTGCGCGGCGGCCCAGCGATTTGTATCGAAAGGATACCTGCCGCTCTGCCGGCGTCAGGGGCCGGGGGGCTTCGCCCTCCCCGCTCATCTCGCCCTCGCCAAACATCTTGACGTAACCACCAAGCGGTATCGCACTGATTTTCCATCGTGTATCCGCCTTATCGGTCCAGCCCAGCAATTCGGGCCCAAAACCAACCGAGAATACTTCCACACGGACACCGCAGCGGCGTGCGACCCAGTAATGGCCCAGTTCGTGAACGAAAACCAAGACGGTCAGGACGACCAGAAACGGCAGCACGTAGTCCCAGAGTACGGCGAGAAATTCCACGGCTACACCCGTCGGCTAGTTGGAGGAGCGGGCGGCAAGATGGTGGTTGGCGATACGGCGCGCTTCTTCGTCAAAGGCCCGCACGTCATCAAGCGAATTCATGGCGCCATGCGAAAACTGCATCAACACATCCTCCACGATTGCCGCGATGTCGAGAAAACCAATTTGGCCAGCCAAAAAGCCCTCGACCGCAACCTCATTCGCCGCGTTCAGAACAGTTGGTGCGCTCCCGCCATTCTTCAAGACCTCACGCGCCAGGCGAAGCGCGGGGAATCGCTCTGGATCAGGCGGCTCGAAAGTCAGCTTCGCCATCGCAGCGAGATCGAGACGCTCTTGCGGTGATTGCATGCGAGCCGGCCAAGCCAAGGCGTAAGCGATCGGGGTCCGCATATCCGGCGTCCCAAGTTGAGCTAGAACCGACCCGTCGACATAGGCCACCATGCTGTGAATAACAGACTGAGGATGGACCAGGACCTCGATACGTTCCTCCGGTATATCGAACAGGTGGTGGGCTTCGATAATCTCCAGCCCCTTGTTCATCATCGTCGCGGAATCGACCGAAATCTTGGCGCCCATATCCCAGTTGGGATGCGCCACGGCTTGGGCCGGCGTCACCGACCGCATGGCCTCATGATCGAATGATCGGAACGGCCCCCCCGAAGCTGTGAGGATGAGCTTGTCGACCGCATCGCGGCGCTCAAAATCAAAGACCTGGAAGATCGCGTTGTGTTCAGAATCAACCGGAAGCAGCACTGCGCTGTTGCGGTTGATCTCTTCGACCATCAGCGACCCGGCGCAGACAAGGCACTCCTTGTTCGCGAGCCCGACCATCGCCCCTCTGTTCACCGCCGCGAGCGTCGGCGCCAGACCGGCCGCTCCAACGATTGCCGCCATGACAAAGTCTGCCGGGCGCCTTGCCGCAGCAACAATCGCCTCCTTACCGGCAGCGACTTCGATACCGCTGCCCGAGAGGCCAGCCTTTACGGCGTGATAATGCTCTTCGTCACCAATTGCGACATATCGCGGCCGTAGCTTCTTGGCCTGTTCGACGAGAAGGTCGGCATTGCGTCTCGCCGTCAACGCCTCAACGACATAGGCGTCCGGATTCCGTTCGATCAGGTCGATCGTGCTGCACCCTACGGAGCCCGTCGAGCCTAGAATCGTGACTGAACGCGGCGCCGATGTGGCGTCTTGCACCATTACTGCCATTCGAGCGGACTCCCACCTGCGATCCAGGTCATAAGAGCCGTCACCGGCGCTACCGTCAAGAACCCATCCATGCGGTCGAGCACACCACCATGGCCGGGAATAAGGTTTCCAGAATCCTTGACCCCGACATGCCGCTTAACCCCCGACTCAACCAAATCACCAATTTGTGCCACCACGGCCAGGATACCGGCTATAGCCATTACTTGGACGAAGTTGTCACCGTCGCGCACAGCGACCGTCACCGCCCCCGCCAGCGCAGCGCAGAGCACCCCGCCCAGTAAACCTGACCAGGTTTTTGCCGGACTTATCCGCGGCGCCAATTTGGGGCCGCCGATGCCACGTCCGGCAAAATAGGCCCCGACATCCGTTACGACGACGACCGCCATCATCCAAAAAAACAGACCGAGACCGCCCGACTCCGAGACCCGCAGCCAAACGACAGAGAGCAAAGCTGCCGAGATGTAGACGATCCCGGCGGTCAAGATGAACGGCGCCTCGCTCCTGCTGATTCGAGATAACAGGGCGACAACCGCCATTCCTACCCCAGCAATGGCAATCGACCCGAGGAATGACCCATAAATCGCCAGACCGCTCGTTAGCAGAAAAGTCACTGAAACGATGATCGTGAGTCCAGGTGCGGCCTGGCAAAGCCTCGAAAGCTCCCAACTCATGGCGGCTGCGATCAGCAAAACCATGATTGCGAATGCCCATCCGCCGAGCCAAATCGCGGAAATCGCCAACGGCAGGATGACCGCCGCAGACAGGATCCGCAATGTAAGCTCGCTGGGCTCAGGCCGGGCCAACGGCTGCGCCATAGCGTCGCTCGCGGCTGTTGAACTCGCAAATGGCGCGACCTAAGTCGACCTTCGAGAAATCGGGCCAAAGCGTATCGAGGAAGACAAACTCCGTATAGGCGACCTGCCACAGCAAAAAATTACTGACACGTTGTTCGCCGCTGGTCCGAATCAGCAGGTCGGGATCCGGAATATCCGCCGTCAAAAGATAACGGCACACTGTGTTCTCGTCGATCTCGGCCGGATCAAGCCGCTTGGCAGCAGCGTCTCGGGCGATCGCCTGTACGGCAGCAGCAATCTCCTGCCGCCCGCCATAACTCAATGCCAGTATGAGGGTCAGACCCGTATTGCCGGCTGTCGTACGCTCCCCCTCTTCGATAAGGGCAATGATATCGGGTTCGAAACGGCTGCGGTCACCGATCATCAGCAATCGGACATTCTTTTTGTGCAATTCGGCGATCTCGGAGCGAAGATACAGTCGCAGCAACCCCATCAGGTCGCCAATCTCCTGCTTGGGGCGGTTCCAGTTCTCGGATGAGAAGCCGAACAAGGTCAAATAGGAAACACCGTACTCACCAGCCGCCTCGACAGTGCGCCGGACCGCTTCCGCGCCACTCTTGTGGCCCATCGCACGTGGCAGGCCGCGCGATTTCGCCCACCGGCCGTTGCCATCCATGATGATGGCAACATGCGTCGGCGGGGTCATGTCATCGGGTTTCTCAATCGCCGTTTGCATGCGTCAAACCTGCATGATTTCCTGTTCTTTTGCCTCCAGGGCAGTATCAATCGATTTGACGTGGGCGTCTGTCAATTCCTGGATCTCGTCGGCGTAAAGATGCTGGTCGTCTTGCGACATTTCACCAGCCTTCTCCATCTTCTTGAGCATGTCCATTCCGTCGCGCCGCACATTGCGCACCGCGATACGAGCCTGTTCAGCATATTGACCGGCGACTTTGGTCAGTTCGATACGGCGTTCTTCGCTCAGATCCGGAATCGGGATGCGGATCAAATTTCCCTCTGTCTGCGGATTGAGACCGAGGCTTGATTCCATAATCGCCTTCTCAACCGCTTTCACTAAACTTTGGTCCCAGACCTGTACCGTCAGCAGACGCGGTTCTGGAACACTGATTGTGCCGACTTGGTTCATCGGCATTTGCGAATCGTATGCATCCACCGCAATCGGTTCGAGTAAGGCCGTCGAGGCACGTCCAGTCCGCAGCCCGGCAAACTCCCGATTCAAGGCCTCAATGGCCCCATCCATCCGGCGTTCGATATCCGTTAAGTCTGCATCCGCCATGGTTCCGCTCCTCCCCTGTTTTACCAGCCAGCTATGAAATTATCGTGTACGTTCCTCCGCCTTTCGCGACGTCCACGAAAGCGCCGGCATTTTGTATCGAAAAGACAAGAATCGGAATGTTGTTTTCACGTGCCAACGAAACTGCCGCCGCGTCCATGACCTTCAGGTCCTTTGACAGCACGTCGAGATAGCCCAGTGTGTCAAACCGTTTTGCATCTGGATCGGTCTCCGGATCGGCACTGTAGACACCGTCTACCTTCGTAGCCTTCAACAAGGCATCGCACGCCATTTCCGATGCACGCAGTGCTGCCGCCGTATCCGTCGTGAAAAACGGATTGCCGGTGCCGGCGGCGAAAATGACGATGCGCCCCTTTTCCATATGCCGTACCGCCCGGCGCCGGATATAGGGTTCAGACACCGATTGCATCGGGATGGCCGACAGAACGCGGGTCTGCGCGCCGATTTCCTCGAGAGCGCTCTGCATGGCCAGCGCGTTCATAACCGTGGCCAGCATCCCCATATAGTCGGCGCTGGCCCGATCCATGCCAGCAGATGCGCCGGAGACACCGCGAAATATATTCCCACCGCCGACCACGATGCAGACTTCGACACCAAGCTCGGTGACGCTCTTGATCTCGCTTGCGATCCGGTCGACGGTTTCGGTGTCCAGGCCGAATTCCTGTTCGCCCATCAACGCTTCGCCGGACAGTTTGAGAAGGATTCGTCCGTACCGTGGCTTTGCCATATCCGGGCTTCTCTCCTTTTCCGGCTAGGGTCGAGACTTTTTACGCCGGTCAGCCGGCCAGCGTGGCGGCCACCTCGTCGGCAAGGTTTTCCTCAACCTTCTCGATACCCTCGCCCAGCGTATACCGGACGAAGCCTTTCAGCGAGATGGAACTGCCGAGATCCTTCGAGGCCGTTTCCAGCACCTTGGAAACCTTGGTCTCGTTGTCGATCACGAACACCTGCTCCAACAGGGCAACCTCTTCATAATATTTGCGCATGCGGCCCTCGACCATCTTTTCGATGATTTCTTCGGGGCGGCCGCTTTCGCGGGCTTGCGCGGACAGGACGTCGCGTTCGCGTGCAAGGCTGCCTTCATCGATATCGGAAACCGCCACGAAAAGCGGCCGCGCGGCGGCGATATGCATCGCCAGCTGCTTCCCTAGCGCCTCCAAAGCACCGGTGTCGCCTTCTGACTCCAATGCCACGATCACGCCGATCTTGCCGATGCCGCTGGCCAACGCGCTATGCACGTAGGGCACAACCACGCCGTTGTCGACCGATAGCCCCTCGGTCCGGCGCAGCGCCATGTTCTCGCCAATCGTCGCAATTTGATGGGTCAGCTCGTCCGCGACGTTGCGGCCCGTGCCCGGATAATCCGCCGCTGCCAGCCCATCCAGGGAGCCGCCACTGTTCAGCGCCAGCTCGGTTACGTTGCGTACGAAGGCCTGAAAATCTTCATTCCGCGCGACGAAGTCGGTTTCCGCATTGACCTCAACGACAGCACCAGACTTGCCATCGACGGCGACGCCGACCAAACCCTCGGCGGCGACCCGCCCTGCCTTTTTGGCGGCCGTCGACAAGCCTTTTGTGCGCAGCCAGTCGACCGCTTCCTCTACATCGCCTCCGGTTTCCGTAAGCGCTTTCTTGCAATCCATCATTCCAGCGCCGGTTTTGTCGCGCAGCGTCTTGACGAGCGCAGCTGTAATGTTCGCCATTCCTCAACCTCTATCTAAGATATGCCAGCCCAACCCACTGGAACTTACGACATATCAAGTATCTAAAATTTCGCCCTTAGGCGTTTTCCTCAGTCGCAGCCGGTGCGGCAGCCGCCGGTGCCTCGGCATCTTCGCTAACGGCTTCGGGAAGCGCTTCAACCGGGGCGACTTCGCCCTCGCCGATATCGACGCCGGTCGAAAGCAGTTCCGCCTGCAAGCCGTCCAGCACACAGTCGGCAACAAGATCGCAATAGAGCGTGATTGCCCGCATCGCATCGTCGTTGCCCGGAACCGGATGGGTAATCCCACGGGGATCGGAGTTGCTGTCCAGAATTGCCACGACCGGAATACCCAGCTTCTGGGCTTCGGCCACCGCGATCGCTTCCTTGTTGGTGTCGACGACAAACAGGATGTCCGGCAGGCTGCCCATCTCCTTGATGCCGCCGAGCGCCCGCTCGAGCTTGTCCCGTTCCGCGGTCAGACGCAGCAGTTCCTTCTTGGTCAGACCGATATCCTCGACTGCCAATTGCTCCTCGATATCCCGCAACCGTTTGATCGAATTGGAAATTGTCCGCCAGTTCGTCAGCATGCCGCCGAGCCAGCGGTGATTGACGTAATATTGGCCGCATCGGATCGCCGCGGCAGAGACGATTTCCGTCGCCTGACGCTTCGTGCCCACAAACAAAACCCGGCCGCCGCCGGCCGCGACTTCGCGGATGGCTTCAAGGCCGCGCTGCAGCATCGGCACGGTTTGTTCCAGATCGATGATGTGGATGCCATTCCGCTCGCCGAAGATGTAGGGCCGCATCAGCGGGTTCCATCGGCGTGTGGTGTGGCCAAAGTGAATGCCAGCCTCAAGCAGCTGGCGCATCGTAAAAGTCGGCATCGCCATGGTCGTATCCTTTACCGGTTATTCCGCCGCGGGCGAAAGCCGGTTACCCGGCACCGGAGCGGCCACTGCCATGATCGACAGCAGGCGCAAACCCGCGTGAGAGATGGGCTGCGGTATAATGCCATTTCGGCGCCCGTGCAAGCGGTTAGCGCCAACCGATTGAGGCCGCGGGGTAGGTCTTGCTAAAGGTCCTGGACGTCGATGACCCCGGGAATGGCCTTCACCGCTGAGCGGACCGCGACCGAGATCGCATAGCCCTGCGGCAGGTCCATTTCGATTTCCCGGTCGCCGGCCTCGAGCGTGAGCCGCACCTTGCCCGGCCCCTGCTCGCCATGCTCCCGGAAAACCGTCGCAAGGCTGCTGAGCGGTGCTTCGTCACGCACGAACACGCGCAATCCCGCCGCGGCCTTCACCGCCGCTTCGTCCAGCGGCTGAATATCCTGCGCGGTCAAGCGGAACCCGTCGTTCCAGCGCTGCACATCGACCACGGCGATTAACGGCGCGCCGGATTCCAGCAGATCCCGGCTGACCGCCAGCACCTCCGAGAACACGGTGACTTCATAGGAACCGGTCGCGTCGGACATCTGAACGAACGCCATCTTGGCGCCGCGGGACGAGGTCGTGAACCGACGAGCCGAAACGATCCCAGCCAGCTTAATGCGTCCTTCGCTCATGCGGCCCGACGTAACCGAAGCCCACTCAACGACGCCCAGCTTGTCGCAGGTCTTTTTGTAGGACGCCAGCGGATGCGACGACAGATAGAAGCCGACCGCTTCGAACTCCTGCTGCAGCCGCTCCTGCACCGCCCAATCGTCCATTTCCGGCAACGGCGGTATGACGGCCGCCGTATCTTCAACGCCGAACAGATTCACCTGGTTGCTTTCGCGATCGTTTTGCGCGGCGCTAGCATGGCGCACGAGGGTTTCCACCGCTTCGAATACCTGCCGACGGTTGGGATTAAGGTTGTCAAATGCGCCGGCACGGCCAAGATTTTCGATCTGCCGCTTGTTCATCACCCCGGTATCGAGCCGCCCGGCAAAGTCGAATAGAGATTCGAAGGGGCCGTTCTCCTTGCGCTCCTGCACGACCGTTTCCATCGCCGCCGCACCGACGTTCTTCAAAGCAGCAAGGGCGTAACGGACGGCGCTCTCGCTGTCGCTCACCCGTTCCACCGCAAAGTCCACTTCCGACCGGTTTATATCCGGTGGCAACAGAGCGATGCCCATTCGGTCGAGTTCGGCACGGAACAAGCCGAGTTTATCGGTATTGCCCATATCCTCGCTCATCGACGCGGCGAGGAATTCCACGGGATAGTTGGCTTTCAGATAGGCCGTCTGATAGGCGACCAGCGCGTAGGCGGCAGCGTGCGACTTGTTGAATCCGTAGCCAGCGAATTTGGCGACCTGATCGAATACCCGTCCGGCGAGCCCCTCCTCGACATCGTTGGCAACGGCTCCATCGACAAAGTTGGCCCGCTGCGCGTCCATTTCCGCCTGGATCTTTTTGCCCATGGCGCGGCGCAGCAGATCGGCGCCACCGAGGCTGAAACCCGACAGGGTCTGCGCGATCTGCATCACCTGTTCCTGGTAGATCATGATGCCGTAGGTTTCCTTCAGGATCCCTTCCAGCGACGGATGCAGATAATCCGGCTCTTCCTCACCATGCTTGCGCCTGATGTAGCTCGGGATATTGTCCATCGGACCCGGCCGGTACAGCGCCACGACGGCGATGATGTCTTCGAAACGGTCGGGTTTCAGCTTCTTCAGCACGTCCCGCAGGCCCGAACTTTCCAGCTGAAACACACCGGTCGAATCCGCCTGGCACAACATCTCGAAGGTCTTCTTGTCGTCGAGCGGCAATTGATCGAGCGCGATGTCGACGCCCCGATCCTTCAGGCGCCTGACAGTACTGGACAGTACGGTCAGCGTCTTCAGGCCCAGAAAGTCGAATTTCACCAAGCCCGCCTGTTCGACATATTTCATGTTGAACTGGGTGACAGGCATGGTCGAACGCGAGTCACGATAGAGCGGCACCAGCTCCTGCAACGGCCGGTCGCCGATCACGACGCCCGCGGCATGGGTCGACGCGTGGCGGTAAAGGCCCTCTAGCTTCAACGACATGCCGACAAGCCTGTCGACCGATGGGTCTTCCTTGCGCATCTCCTGCAACATCGGCTCGTCGTCCAGCGCCTTTTTCAGGCTGACGGGATTGGCCGGATTGTACGGCACCAGTTTGCTGATCCTGTCGACCTGGCCGTACGGCATTTCCAGAACCCGGCCGACATCGCGCAGGACGGCGCGCGCTTCCAGCTTTCCGAATGTGATGATCTGGGCAACCCGGTCATAGCCATATTCGTTCTGCACATAGCGGATCACATCATCCCGCCGGTCCTTACAGAAATCGATGTCGAAGTCCGGCATCGACACGCGTTCGGGGTTGAGAAAACGCTCGAACAGGAGATCGAAGCGCAGCGGGTCGAGATCGGTAATCGTCAGCGCCCAGGCGACGACCGAGCCGGCGCCGGAACCGCGCCCCGGCCCAACCGGAATGTCCTCATTCTTGGCCCATTGAATGAAGTCGGCGACGATCAGGAAATACCCTGGGAAACCCATTTGCGCGATGACATCGAGCTCATATTGCAGCCGCTCGCGGTAGGGCTTCGCGATCGCCTCCCGCTCCTCCGCGCTCTGACCTTCCTCGTAGACCTGCCGCTGCAGCCGTTCCTCCAGCCCTTCGGCCGACATCTCTCGCAGGACTTCTTCCTCGCCCCTGCCCTGCAATTTCGGATAAGGCGGCAGAATCGGCGCCCGCGTATCCGGCATATAGGCGCAACGCTGCGCCACGACGAGCGTGTTGTCGATCGCTTCCGGCAAATCAGCGAACAACTCGCGCATTTCTTCCGGCGATTTGAAATAATGTTCCGGCGTCACCCGGCGGCGGTCCGTCCTGGACACCGTGGCACCCGCCGCAATGCACATCAGCGCATCGTGCGCTTCGTACATGCTGCGGTCAGCAAAAAACACCTCGTTGGTCGCGACCAGAGGCAGGTTGTGGCTATAGGCCATCTCGATCAATGCCGGTTCGATCTGCTCTTCGTCAGGCTGACCATGGCGCATCAGTTCGACATAGAGCCGGCCATCGAACATAGATGCCAGGCGCAGCAGCATCTCTTCCGCCGCCGGCCTTTGCCCTTCGACCAGCAACCGCCCGACCCCGCCGCTCACGCCGCCTGTTAGGGCGATGAGCCCGGCATTGCAGGCTTCCAGGTCATCCAGGCTGACCTGCGGAGAATCTTCAGCGGCAGAGCTGAGATAGGAACGACTCACCAATTCGAGAAGGTTTCCATAGCCTTCCTCCGACTGAGCCAGAAGTACGATCCAATCACTGCCAAGGTTACCACCGCCATGGACATTCGCGTCCTCGCGCTGGATCGCGAGTTGACAGCCAACGATCGGCTGGATGCCTTTCCCCCGGGCGGCGAGCGAAAACTCCAGCGCACCGAAGAGATTGCCCGTATCCGCAACACCCACGGCGGGCATGTCGTATTTCGTGCAAAGTGCGACCAAGTCCGGAATCTTGATCGCGCCCTCGGAGAGCGAGAAGGCGTCGTGCACCCTCAGATGTACGAAATCCGCATGCGCCATACGGATACTCCCTGTTTGATCGTTGATGCGTTCTGGGCGACAGAATGCCGAATTGCCGGCCTCAGTTTAAGCGGATAATCCGCTCAGGCGGCCACAAGCACACCGTCCTCGAGCCGAACGACCCGATCCATCTTCGCCGCCAGTTCCAGATTGTGCGTCGCGATCACGGCGGCCAGACCGCTTTGTCGAACGAAATCAATCAACAACCCAAAAACATCTTCAGCCATATGGGCATCGAGATTGCCCGTAGGCTCATCCGCCAACAGCAATCGCGGAGAATTCGCCAATGCACGGGCGATCGCGACCCGTTGCTGCTCACCGCCGGACAGCCGGGCGGGCCGGTGGCTGGCCCGCTCCGCCAAGCCAACCGATTCGATCAACTCCGTCGCGCGTTCCCGCGCTGCACGCCGGACGCGGCCGGTGATCATCTGCGGCAGCATGACATTCTCCAGGGCGGAGAACTCCGGCAGCAGGTGATGGAACTGATATACGAACCCGATCTCGTTACGGCGCACGGCGGTCCGCTCGCCATCGGACATCGCTCCGCAGGCGCGCCCGGCGATACGGACTTCACCCCCATCCGGTAGTTCGAGCAGCCCGGCAACATGCAGCAAGGTCGACTTCCCGGCGCCGGACGGACCGATCAGTCCGACCAGCTCTCCAGCCGGAACCTTCAGCGATGCCCCACGGATCACTTCGAGCGCCGTCTCAACCTGTTTATAGGTCCGAACGACCGCATCCAATTCGAGGATCGCCGGATCACTCATAACGCAGCACTTCCACAGGATCGAGGCGTGCTGCCCGCCGTGCGGGAAGAATCGAGGCCAAAAACGACAGGGTTAGCGCCATGACGACGACAGCGCCAGCTTCTATCGGATCGATTTTCGCCGGCAGACGCGACAGATAATAAACTGTCGAGTCGAACAGGTCGGTTCCCGTCGCCCCCTGAAGCAACTGCCGAAGGGCTTCGATATTCTGTGCAAAGGCGATACCCAATACGCTGCCAACAATCGTTCCGACAATGCCGACGCTCGCACCGGTCATGAAGAAGATCCGCAGGATCATCCCCTGGGTCGCCCCCATCGTACGCAGGATGGCGATACCCTTACCCTTGTCGTTGACCAGCATGATTTGACTGGAAATCACATTGAACACGGCAACGACGATGATCAGCGTCAAGATCAGGAACATGACGACACGCTCGACCTGAAGCGCGGTGAAGAAACTCGAATTGACCCGTTGCCAGTCGATCACCCGGTAGCCGCCGCCGATTACCTGGCGAATGTCATACCCGATGCCGTATGCCCGGTCGGGATTGTCGGTAATCACCTCGATCGATGTCGCTTCGCCCTTCTTACGGAAGAAGATCTGCGCCTGCTTGAACGGCATATAGATGAAAGAGCTATCGTACTCCGACATGCCCACATCAAACACGGCCGCGACACGATAAGCTTTCATGCGGGGGACCGTTCCGAAGGCGCTTGGATTGCCGCGCGGCGATACCAACGTCACTTTCTGACCAGGCCGCAGCCGCATCGCCTGTGCCATGCGGCTGCCAATGATCACGCCCTTCCCTTCTTCGAAGCCTTCCAAACCACCGGTAACAATGCTGTCGGCGAGCAACGGACGGCGCAAGAAGTCCTCTTCCCGCATGCCCCTCACAAGCGCGCCATTGGCCACACCGTTCGCTGTCGCCATCACCTGCCCTTCGACGATGGGCGCGGCGCTCAAAACACCGGACACTTCCTTGATCTGCGCGGCGATCGCGTCGAATTCGTCAAGGCTCTTCGTGCTGGCGAGGACGTTGACATGACCGTTTACGCCAAGGATGCGGGACAGCAACTCATGCCGGAAGCCGTTCATAACGGCCATCACGATGATCAGTGTTGCCACACCCAGCGTAATGCCCGCCAGAGAGAAAAAGGCAATGACGGAGATGAAGCCTTCCTGCCGCCGGGCGCGCAGATAGCGCAGCGCGACGAGACGTTCGAATGCGCCAAACACGGTAAAGGCCTACCCGGCCAACCGCGTCAGTGCCGCGTCGATACTCAATTCGTCGGTTTCACCGGAGCGGCGGTTTTTAAGCTCGACCTTGCCTTCTTTCAGCCCGCGCGGCCCGGCAATGAGTTGCCACGGCAAACCGATCAAATCCATATCGGCGAACTTGGCACCGGCCCGCTCTTCACGGTCGTCATAGAGGACTTCCACGCCAGCATCGCTCAGCTTCGCATACATGGAGTCACAGGCGGCATCGCACGCCTCGTCCCCGGTGCGCAGATTGACCAGCCCGACCTTGAACGGCGCCACCGACTCCGGCCAGATGATGCCCTTGTCGTCGTGGCTCGCTTCGATGATCGCGCCGACCAGGCGCGAGACGCCGATCCCGTAGGACCCCATCTGAACGGGCACCTCATCACCGTCCGGCGTCGACACGAAGGCGCCCAGCGGTTTGGAATACTTGTCGCCAAAGAAGAAAATATGCCCGACCTCGATGCCGCGAGCAGCCACGCGCCGATCCTCCGGCACCTCGCTCTCGAAGCGCGCCGCATCGTGCATATCGTCCGTCGCGGCGTAGAGGCTGGTCCATTCATCGACCAGCGGCTGCAGATCGGAATCGTAGTCGATATCCCGTTGTAGCACGTCTCGTTCAAGGAAATCGCGGTGACAGAACACCTCACTCTCACCCGTGTCGGCCAGAATGATGAATTCGTGGCTCATATCGCCGCCGATCGGTCCGGTCTCCGCCTTCATCGGAATCGCCTGCAGATCCATACGTGCGTAAGTACGCAGGTAGGAGATAAACATCTTGTTGTAGGCGACCCTGCCCGCATCGGGATCAAGGTCGAAGGAATAGCCGTCCTTCATCAGAAACTCACGGCCGCGCATCACGCCAAAGCGGGGCCGCACTTCGTCACGGAACTTCCATTGAATGTGGTACATATTCCGCGGCAGGTGACGGTAACTCTTCACATGAGCACCGAAAATCTCGGTGATCACTTCCTCGTTCGTGGGGCCGTACAGCATTTCACGATCATGACGGTCGGTGATACGCAGCATTTCCTGCCCGTAATCCTCGTATCGCCCGCTCTGGCGCCACAGATCGGCCGATTGGATCGTCGGCATCAGCACTTCCTGCGCGCCCGTCGCATTCTGCTCCTCGCGCACGATTTGTTCGATGTTTTTCAGCACCCGAAATCCCAACGGCAGCCAGGAATAGATCCCGGCGCTCGACTGGCGGATCATGCCGGCGCGCAACATGTAGCGGTGCGAAACGATCTGCGCTTCGCTGGGCGTTTCTTTCAGGGTCGGAAGAAAGTATTGAGAGAGGCGCATCGCGGCTGCTCGCTTGGGAAATTCACGGGTTCGCCGCGAATGTAGTTATTGCCCGGAAGCTTGTCCACGCTACTTCGCGTCGCGGAGCCGGTCCTTGCATTTCCTGGAAATGCGCCGTGTTTCCGCGCGCGTCAGCGGTTTGCCGTTGAAGGTTGCGCGGCGGGTCTTCATATCGAAGCTGACTTTGCCGACCTCTAGTGACGTTTCACCGAACCGGACAGCGCCGCCTTTCAACGGGTTCAGCGCCACGGAGAACTCGATCGCCTTGGGAACGATGTCGCACAAATCAGGCGACGCGTCGACATCCACCGGTACAACTTTCTTGCCGCGCACATCGACACCGGGCTGATAGGCCACATCTGCTGAGGGGTGATGCTCGACAATCCTGATGCAATCCGAAGTCGTCACGCGGATCGCCGTATCTTCGGCTGCCTGCGCGCCGGCGGCGGCCAACGACACCAATATGAGAAGTGCAATGCGTATCATGACTGATCCTCAAAATGACGAAGTCATGGAAACGGTCTTACAAAAATCGGGCCAAATTGCGGTTCGCTAAACGCTATCCCGGATACTGATCCAACCGAGATCGACAGCAACCCAGGCAAGCGCCGTGATCACGACGGCGATCCCCGTTGTGACGGCAACCTTCAGCCAGAGCCGGGGGTTTTCCGGTGCGCCCGCCTCATGGCCCGGTTCGGGGTCATCCTGGCGCCGGACACCCCAGGGCAACACCATGAAGAACACCATCCACCAGGAGATGATGAACGTGATACCGGTGCCGACCCAACCCATGCGCCGCTAGACCTGCTCTAACTCGACAAGCGTGCCGGCAAAATCTTTCGGATGCAGAAACAGAACCGGCTTGTCATGCGCGCCATTCTTCGGCTCGCCATCGCCCAGCACCCGCGCGCCCTGCGCAACCAAACGGTCGCGGGCCGCCAAGATATCCGAAACTTCGTAGCAAACATGATGCATGCCGCCGGACGGGTTCTTGTCGAGGAAGGATTGGATCGGCGACCCCTCACCCAGCGGGTGCAGCAATTCGATCTTGCTGTTGTCCAGTTCAACAAAGACGACCGTGACGCCGTGCGCCGGCAGATCTTCCGGCTCGGTCACGGTGGCGCCCAGCGCATCGCGATACATCGCGCGCGCGGCCTCCAGGTCCGGAACGGCTATCGCCACATGGTTCAAACGACCGATCATCGCCTCGACTCCAGAATTCCAAGCCCACTCTTATAAGCGGACAAGATGTACATCAACCGTCGGCCGCTTGCCACAGAGCGCGCGCAGCCGGCGCCGGACGGCGAGGCGCACGGCCTCATGCACGTGATCGTCCTTCAGCCGGGATTTGCGTGGCAGATCGTCGACCGCATCCGCGGCTGAATCGATCAATGAGTCGGCGATCTCGTAATCTTCTTCCAAGTCGAAGACGCCATGCGTGGAGACCTGTGGATCAGCCTGCAGTTCACCCGTCTCGTCGATCACGACGGTGACCACAGCGGCGCCGCTGTGCAGCATCTTGCGGCGTTCGCGTAGTGCACCGCTGCCCATCGATATCAGGCGGTTGCCGTCCAACGCCAACCGGCCGCTGAACACCTCGTCCACGACCTCTGCCTGTCCCGGCGCAAGTTTGAGCAGCGTGCCGTTCGGCGCCAGATGTGCCTCCGGCACCTGACATTCCTGCGCCAATTGCGCATGCGCCTGCATGTGCCGCATCTCACCATGCACGGGCACGGCGATTTTCGGCCGGATCCATTGATACATCTGCGCCAGCTCATCGCGCGCCGGGTGGCCGGACACGTGGATATGCTTCTCGTCATGGGTGGTCAGCAGCTCCACGCCCCGTTCCGTCAACCGGTTCTGCAAGCGGCCGATGGACTTCTCGTTGCCCGGGATGACGCGGCTGGAAAAGATCACCGCATCGCCGCGATCGAGAGCCACATCGGGATGGTCGTCGCGGGCGATCCGGGCCAGCGCGGAGCGCGGTTCACCCTGGCTGCCGGTACATATCAGCAGGACCTTGTCACGCGGCAACAGCGCCGCCTCCTTCGGCGACAGGAAGCGCGGAATATCGGTCAGATAACCGTTCTCTTGCGACGCCTCATAGAACCGCCACAGGGACCGGCCGACCAGACCGACGCTGCGATCATGCGCCGCCGCGGCGTGCGCTATCGAATCGAGCCGGGCCACGTTCGATGCGAAACAGGCGACGACGACGCGATTGTCGAAGCGGCCGATCATGTCCGTCAGCGTGTCACGCACCTCCCCTTCCGACCCGGAACTGCCCTGCACCAACACGTTGGTCGAGTCGCAGACCATCGCCAGGATGCCTTCCTCGCCCGCGCGGATCAGTGCCGCCTCGTCCGTGCTGGGCCCGACTCTCGGGTCGGGGTCGAGCTTCCAGTCGCCGGTATGCATCACCGACCCGGCACCGGTGCGGATGACGCAGGCGTTGGGTTCCGGAATCGAATGGGTCAGCGTGATCAGCTCGATATTGAACGGTCCAACGTCAAACCGGCCGGACAGCGGAATTTCCGTGATCGGCGCCTTGTCCTTGAGCCCCGCTTCGGCAAGCTTGCGCCGCAGAATGCTCGCGGTAAACGGCGTCGCATAAAGCGGACAGCGCAGACGCGGCCACAAATGGGGCACGGCCCCAATATGATCTTCATGCGCGTGGGTCAAAACCAGACCGGCCAGCGTGTCGGCGCGTTCCTCGATGAAGGTCGGGTCGGGCATGATCACATCAATGCCGGGCGTCTCCTCATCGCCGAATGTGATACCCAGGTCGACCATCAGCCACGCCCCCGCATGGCCGTAGAGGTTGAGGTTCATGCCGATCTCGCCAGCGCCGCCGAGCGACAGGAACAGCAGTTCATCGTCGCCGGGTTCACCGGCTTCCGCGTAACTGCTCATGCACCGCTGTTCCGATTGTAGACTTCGAGTAGGCCGCGGATTGTCAACTCGCGGTCGGTCTGGTCTATGGAGTCGGTCGATTCCGCGAAAAGCGCTGCCAAGCCGCCTGTTGCGACAACTTTCATCGACGCGCCGTACTCCTGCTTAATTCGCGCGATCATCCCTTCGATCATCGCGATATAGCCCCAGAAGATGCCTGATTTCATGGCCGGGATCGTCGACTTTCCGATCACTTCGGGTGTCGATTCGACCCGCACGCGGGGCAGTTGCGCGGACGCCATATGCAGCGCTTCGGCCGACAAATTGATTCCGGGCGCGATAACGCCGCCGAAATAGTTGCCGTCCTTGTCCACGACGTCGAAGGTCGTGGCCGTGCCGAAATCGATCACGATCGACGGTCCCCCATATCGGTTATAGGCGGAGACCGCCGTCACAAGCCGGTCCGCGCCGACATGGTCCGGCCGGTCGACAAGGACATCGATACCCAGATCGACGTTTTCTTCGCCAATCACCAGCGGCGGGCCGCCATAGTAACGCTCGCACAGGGAGGTGAGGTTGAACAGACCTTGCGGGACGACCGAGGCGATGATGCATCCGGAGATCGAATCCTGCGGAATTTCGCGCAATTGCATCAGCTGGCTGAGCCACACCGCATATTCGTCGGCGGTCCGGTTGGGATCGTTGGCACAGCGGAAGACACCCTTTAGGTCGTCCCCGTCATAGACGGCAAACACAACATTAGTGTTCCCGGCATCGATCGCGAGCAGCATGTCAGGCGCTCCCTAAGAAAACGTCGCCTGCGGTAATACGCTTTCGGACGCCGTCGGGCAATTCCAGGAGCAACGCGCCGTCCGCGTCCATGTCGTGAAACCGGCCGGAGAGTTCGCGGTCCGGCAGCCGGACGGTGATCGGTCCACCCAGCCCCGCGGCCCGGGCAATCCACGCGCGCCGCACCGGTTCGATGCCGCTTTCGCGCCAGATGTCGCGCCACGCGAACAGACACGCCAGATAGTGTTCGAGCATCGCTTCCAACATCACGGCACTGTCGCACAGCGCGTTCACATTTGTCGCGGGATAGGCGGTCGTATCCGGATGGGAAGCGACATTCACGCCGCACCCGATAACGATCCAGCTTACCGCGTCGCCATTGCCCTGCGACTCCAAAAGGATTCCCGCGATCTTTTGCCTGTCCACAAGAACATCGTTTGGCCATTTACAGGCGGCCGCGACACCGTCGGGCAGGACAGCCTCCAATGCTTCCGCAAGAGCCACAGCGGCAACGAGCGAAAGCTGGGCCGCCTCCCCCGCCGGCCGCTCCGGCCGCAGAATAGTCGAGGTGTAGAGGTTTCCGACCGGTGAGGACCAATCGCGGCCGCGCCGACCCCGGCCAGCTTTCTGTTCGCGCGCCCAGATCACCGTGCCGTCCGTTGCGCCCGCCTCCGCCCGCGCGCGTGCCTCGTCGTTCGTGGAACCAACCGATTGAAGCTCGATCAGCGTGCAACCATCAGGCAGAGAAGGCATGTGCGCGGTTTCGGATCAGCCCGGTGTGGCGAACAGGGCAGCCGCGGCCACGCTGGCACTTTCGAGCAGCGGAGACGGCCAAATGAAGAACAGGATCGTGACGATACCCGTCGCCGCCATGATCACGCGCAACGGCCGGTCGATTGGCTTGTCGAACATCTCCATCAAATCGTCGAAGAACACGATCTTGACGATACGCAGATAGTAGTAAGCGCCGACGACGCTGGACACGACGCCGATCACGGCCAGCGTGTAGAGCTCGGCCTCGATCGCCGACATGAAGATGAAGAACTTGCCGAAGAAACCCGCCATCGGCGGGATGCCGGCCAGCGAGAACATGAAGATCAAAATGCCGAGCGCCATCATCGGGTGGCTCTTCGCCGTGCCGGCCAGATCGTCGATATTCTCTACCATGCGGTCGTTGACCTTCATGCTGAGGATGCAGGCGAAGGCACCGACATTCATGACGAGATAGATCGCCATATAGATCAAGACGCCGCGCAGCCCTTCCTCCGAACCTGCGGCCAGACCGATCAGCGCGTACCCGACATGACCGATCGAGCTGTAGGCCATCAGCCGCTTGATGTTGTTCTGCGCGATCGCTGCGAAGGCGCCGAGCACCATTGACGCGACCGAAATCAGCACGATGACCTGACGCCATTCCTCGATCAGCCCGCCGAACGGCTCCAGCATGACACGCAGGAATAGAGCGATAGCCGCGACCTTCGGCGCGACAGCGAAGAACGCCGTGACCGGTGTCGGCGCGCCCTCATATACGTCTGGCGTCCACATGTGGAACGGCACGGCGGAGACCTTAAAGGCGAGGCCCGCCGACAGGAACACTATACCGACCACCAAGCCCGCCGAGGCTTCGGCGCTCTTGCCATCGAACAGGCCGGCAAGCGCCTCGAACTGGGTCGTTCCGGCAAAGCCGTAGATCATCGAGCAGCCATAGAGCAGCAGGCCGGACGACAGGGCGCCCAGCACAAAATATTTCAAGCCCGCTTCCGAGGAGCGGATTCGGTCCCGCTGGATGGCCGCGATGACGTAGAGCGATAGGCTCTGCAGTTCCAACCCCATATAGAGCGAGATCAGATCGTTCGCGGAGATCATCATCATCATGCCGACAGTGGCGTAGATGACGAGGATCGGGAACTCGAACCGGGCCATACCCTCACGCCGGACGAAGCTGTCGCCCATCAGCAGCACGAGGATGCCGCCCAACAGAACCAGTGCCTTCATGAAAATGGCAAAGGCATCGGTCACGAAGAGGCCCGCGAAGGCGACCGAACGCTCACCTGACGCCATAAACAGATAGTAGGCCAGGACGACGGCAAAAGATGCCACGGTCAGCCCGCTGACGATGCCAAGCGCCCGCTTCTCTGGCGAGAAGACGCCGATCATCATCAAGACCATTCCCATCACAGCGAGAAAGATCTCCGGTCCAGCAGCGAGCAAATCGGGAGTCGTAACCATCTTTTATGCCCCCTACTGGTTCGCCGCCAACGCCGTGCCGCTTTCGGCAGCGGCCAGGGCGCCATGGTAGTTGTCGACCAGATTGGCGACCGACGCGGATATCATGTCCAGAAACGGTGCCGGATAGATGCCCATCCAAAGGACCAGCACAACCAGCGGCGCGAAAATAGCAATCTCACGTGCGTTCAGGTCAAGGATCGACTTCAAATCGTCCTTCGTCAGTTCACCGAAAATGATACGGCGGTAGAGATAGAGCATGTACGCCGCGCCCAACACCATACCTGTCGCGATCAGGAAGGCGACCCAGGTGCTGACCTCGAACGCGCCCAGCATGATCAGGAATTCACCGACGAAGCCGCTCGTCCCTGGAAGTCCGACGGACGCCAGCATGAACAACATAAAGACGAACGCGTATTTCGGCATGCGATTGACAAGCCCGCCATAGCGTTTGATCTCGCGCGAATGAATTCGGTCGTAGACGACACCAACGCAGAGGAACAGCGCGCCCGAGACGAAACCGTGGCTCAGCATCTGGATGATCGCCCCTTCAACCGCCTGCTGATTGACGGCGAAGATACCGACCGTCACGAAGCCCATATGTGCGACGGATGAATAGGCGATCAGCTTCTTCATATCCTCTTGAGCCAAGGCGACCAGCGAGGTGTAAATCACCGCGACAATGCTCAACGTGAAGATCAGCGGCGTGAAGAATTCCGAGGCGACCGGCAGCATCGGTATCGAGAAGCGCAAGAAGCCGTACGCCCCCATCTTCAGAAGTACGCCTGCCAATATGACCGAACCTGCCGTCGGGGCCTCGACATGGGCGTCCGGCAGCCAGGTGTGCACCGGCCACATCGGCACCTTCACCGCGAATGACGCGAAGAAAGCGAGCCACAGCCAAGTCTGCAGGGCCGGATCGAACTTAAACTGCATCAAGGTTGGCACGTCGGTGGTGCCGGCTGCGATGTACATGGCGATGATCGCCAGCAGCATCAGTACCGAACCCAGCAGCGTGTAGAGGAAGAACTTGAACGCCGCATAGACCCGGCGCGGACCGCCCCACACGCCAATGATCAGGAACATCGGGATCAGCACGGCTTCGAAGAAAATGTAGAAGACCACGAAATCCAGAGCGCAGAACATGCCGACCATCATCGTCTCAAGGACGAGGAACGCGATCATGTACTCCTTCACCCGCTCCTGGATCGCCGTCCAGCTCGCCAAGATGCAGATCGGCGTCAGCAGGGTCGACAGCAGGACAAAGAAGACCGAGATCCCGTCGACGCCCATCTGATAGGCGATCTTGTAGGCGGGCAGCCAATCGTGCTGCTCGACGAACTGGAAGTCCGCCGTACCGGGCTCGAACTGGAACCACAAGACCAGAGAGGCGAAAAACGTGACCAGCGAGACCCAGAACGCGCCCCACCGCGAATTGCGCGCGACATCTTCCGCATCCCCGCGCACGAACAGCAGGATCATGATCGCGCCGGCCAGCGGCAGGAAGGTGACGAAGGACAGAAGCGGGAAATCAGTCATCGCATCAGTCCTTCATGAAGAAGTAGAAGGTGACGAGAACCACCACGCCAATCAGCATCGCGAAGGCGTAGTGATAGAGATACCCGCTCTGCAGCGCACTGGCCCGCTTCGAAGCCCGCACCGTCGTCGCCGCGACACCATCCGGCCCAACCCCGTCGATCACGGCACCGTCGCCGGATTTCCAGAACCCGTATCCAAGATAGAAGGACGGACGGACGAACAGACGGTCGTAAATCTCGTCGAAGTACCACTTGTTGAACGACATCAGGTAGAGCGGCCGCAACTGCGCCGCCCACTCCGCCGGCAGGTCCTTGTTCACAACATACATGTAGTAGGCGAGGCCGATACCCAGGACCGCCATGACCAACGGCAGCGCCTTCACCCAGAACGGTACGTTATGCGCCTCTGCAAGCGCGTTGTGCTCCGGCAATATCAGGATCGAGTCGCCCCAGAACTCTGTCAGCCCACCGCCCACGAAATGATAGTAACCGGCGGCGCCCGCCACGAGCGCACCCAGCGCCAGCAGATAAAGCGGCCAGATCATTACAGGCGGCGACTCGTGAACATGCGCAAGCGTCTTCTCGTCGCAGCGCGGTTCGCCATGGAATGTCATGAACAGCAGCCGCCACGAATAGAACGCGGTCATAAAGGCGGCGGCTATTCCGAGCCAGAACGCGTAAAAGCCGACCCCGCTGCTGGCGGCGAATGCGGATTCCAGGATCACATCCTTGGACTGGAAGCCCGCAAAACCGACAAGCGTCCCAGGGATACCGATCCCCGCGAGCGCCAAACTGCCCAGCAGCATCAACCCATAGGTAACCGGGATCAATTTCGCCAGACCGCCCATATTGCGCATGTCCTGCTCGTCGGACATGGCGTGGATCACCGAGCCGGAGCCGAGGAACAGCAGCGCCTTGAAAAAGGCGTGGGTCATAAGGTGGAAGATCGCCGCCGGGTAGGCAGACACACCCGCGGCGAAGAACATGTAGCCGAGCTGCGAGCAGGTCGAATAGGCGATCACGCGCTTGATGTCGTACTGCGTCAGACCAATCGTGGCCGCCATGAACGCGGTCGAGGCGCCGACGATCGTAACAACCATCAAGGCCGTCTCAGACTGCTCGAACAGAGGCGACAGACGCACCACCATGAACACGCCCGCAGTCACCATGGTGGCCGCGTGGATCAGCGCGGAAACCGGTGTCGGTCCTTCCATCGCGTCCGGCAGCCATGTGTGCAAGCCGATCTGCGCCGATTTGCCCATGGCACCGATGAACAGCAACAGACAGGTGACGGTCAACGCGTGGAATTCCATGCCCAAGAAGACCAGCGTCGCGTCCGCCTTGCCGGTCGCCGCCGCAAAGATCGCATCGAGCTGCACCGTGCCGAAGAGCACGAAGGTCGCGAAGATACCGAGGGCGAAGCCGACATCGCCGACCCGGTTAACCAGGAATGCCTTAATCGCCGCCGCATTGGCCGAAGGCCGCTTGTACCAGAAACCGATCAGCAGGTAGGAGCACAGGCCCACCCCTTCCCAGCCGAAGAACAGCTGCACCAGATTGTCCGCCGTAACCAGCATCAGCATGCTGAACGTGAACAGGCTGAGATAGGCGAAGAAGCGCGGAATCGCGTCGTCGTGATGCATGTAGCCGACAGAATAGATATGCACCACGGCGGACACCGTGGTCACAACGATCAGCATCACTGCGGTCAGCGTATCGACCTTCAACGACCAGAAAAATTCTAGATCGCCCGAGGTTACCCATTCGAACAGCACCACCGTCCGCGGATCGCCGCCAATCGCCACGGCAAAAAACAGATACCAGGAGATCAGCGCCGAAATCACCAGGAACGAGCAGGTGATGACCATCGACGCCTTGTCGCCAATCATCCGCCCGAAAAAGCCGGCGATGAACGCACCCAGCAACGGCAGTAATACGACCGCAGCTTCCATCGATTAGCCTTTCATCACGTTGATGTCTTCGACCGCGATGGAACCGCGGTTGCGGTAATAGACGACGAGGATCGCAAGACCGATCGCCGCTTCCGCCGCTGCGACAGTGAGGATGAACATCGCGAAAATCTGCCCCATCAGGTCGCCGAGATGGGTCGAGAACGCGACGAGATTGATGTTGACCGCCAACAGCATCAATTCGATCGACATCAAGATGATGATGACGTTCTTGCGGTTCAGGAAAATCCCGAACAAGCCCAGCGTGAAAAGGATTGCCGCGACCGTCAAATAGTGCGCGAGACCGATTTCCAACATGACTAGATACCGCTCCCCGTCGTCACCTTGACGACTTCGATCGCATCATCCGGGCGGCGCGCCACCTGATCGCCGATCCGCTGTTTGCGCACACCCGCACGCGACCGCAGGGTCAACACAATGGCACCGACCATCGCGACCAACAGGACGAGACCCGCGGCCTGGAACAGGTAAACGTATTTGGTATAGATCAATCGGCCGATCGCCTCGGTGTTGGTGACCTGATCGATCGGTGGGATCGGCGCCGCGGCCACACTCTCCGCCTGCGGAATAACGACCCAGCCACTTCCGACAACCAGGAGCTCTGCCAATAAGATGAGCCCGACAAGGGCGCCAACCGGCAGGTATTGCGCGAAACCGCTGCGAAGCTCGACGAAGTTGATGTCCAACATCATGACGACGAACAGGAATAGCACCGCCACCGCGCCGACATAGACGATGACCAGTATCATCGCCAGGAACTCCGCCCCCATCAGCACAAACAGTCCGGCACTGTTGAAAAAGGCGAGGATCAGGAACAACACGGAATGCACTGGATTGCGCGAAGCGATCACCAGCACGCCCGCGGCCACCGCCACAAACGCGAAAAGATAGAACGCCAAGGCTTGAATGATCATGCAGTCCCCTCCACGCTTGCCCTCACAAGCGCGCCTTGATTACCGATACGGCAAATCCTGTTCGATGTTCGAAGCGATTTCCGCTTCCCACCGTTCGCCGTTCTCCAGAAGCTTGTCCTTGTCGTAGAAGAGTTCCTCGCGGGTCTCCGTCGCGAACTCGAAATTCGGTCCTTCGACGATCGCGTCCACCGGGCAGGCTTCCTGGCAAAAGCCGCAATAGATGCACTTCGTCATGTCGATGTCGTAGCGCGTCGTACGCCGACTGCCATCTTCGCGCGGTTCCGCTTCGATCGTAATCGCCTGCGCCGGGCAGATCGCTTCGCACAGCTTGCAGGCAATGCAGCGCTCCTCGCCGTTCGGATAGCGGCGCAACGCGTGCTCGCCGCGAAAGCGAGGCGACAGCGGTCCCTTCTCGTAGGGATAGTTGATCGTATGCTTTTGCCGGAACATCGAGCGCAGGGTCAGGGACATGCCCTGAACCAGCTCGGTGAGCAACAGACCTTTTACCGTGCGTTCTAGCAGCGCCATGTCACATCCCTCACCAAATCACTCACGCGCCCGGAACCTTGCCGAGCATGAACAACCAGCCGGCAACCACAATCACCCAGAGCAGCGAAATCGGCAGGAACACTTTCCAGCCGAGGCGCATCAACTGGTCATAGCGGTAACGCGGGAATGTCGCCCGCACCCACAGGAAGACGAACAAACAGAAAGCGATCTTGCCTGCAAACCAGATCGGCCCCGGGATCCAGGTGAATGGCGCGATGTCGAACGGCGCCATCCAGCCGCCCAGGAACAGGATCGAGGTCATCGCCGACATCAAGATCATGTTCGCGTATTCGCCCAGGAAGAACATGCCGAAAGTCATCGCCGAATATTCGACGTTGTAGCCGGCAACCAGCTCCGCTTCCGCCTCCGGTAAATCGAACGGCGCCCGGTTGGTCTCCGCCAGCGTCGAGACAAAGAAGATGATCGCCATCGGAAACAGGATGCCGCAGAAATGCCAGTTCCAAAACCCGCCGGCCTGCGCTTCGACGATCGCCGAAAGATTCAGCGAACCAACGAACAACAGCACGGTAATGATGACGAAGCCCATCGACACTTCGTAGGACACCATCTGCGCGGCCGAGCGAAGCGCGCCCAAAAAGGCGTATTTCGAGTTCGACGCCCACCCGGCCATGATGATGCCGTAGACACCCAACGAGGAAATGGCAAAAAGGTATAGAATCCCGACGTTTATGTCGGCGAGCACAAGTCCCGCATCAAATGGGATGACCGCCCAGGCGACCAATGCCAGGATGAAGGTCACCATCGGCGCGGCGAAGAACATGCCCCGGTTGGAACTCGCCGGGATGATGGTTTCCTTGAACATCAGCTTGATGCCGTCGGCGATCGGCTGCAGCAATCCGAAGGGACCGACGACGTTCGGGCCCTTGCGCAGCTGCATCCAGCCGATGACCTTGCGCTCGGCAAGCGTCAGATAGGCAACACCGCCCAGCAGCGGCGCCACGATCAAAACGATATAGAAGACGATTACGATCGTCGGCCAGACGTATATGTCCCAGAATTCAGCCATCGGTGCCGGTCGCCCCGTCCGTATTGTTGACGAATTCCTGCGTACATTTCGCCATCGTCTCCGAGGCGCGGCTGATCGGGTCCGTCATATAGAAATTCGCGATCGGCGACTCGAAGGGTGCCGGGTCCATCGCACCGCTGCTGCCGAAATCGCCCCAGTCCGCCCGCTCCGGATCGTCGAGACGCGTAAAGTGCGGGCACGCCGCCTGCATCTGCTTACGCAAGGCCGACAGGCTGTCGAAGGGTAGCGTCTTGCCAAGCACGCCTGATAGAGCCCGGATAATCGTCCAGTCCTCGCGCGCCTCTCCAGGCGGAAAGGAAGCGACCTGTCCCTGCTGCACCCGGCCTTCCGTGTTCACGTAGGTCCCTGATTTTTCGGTATAGGCCGCCCCGGGCAGGATGATGTCAGCCACATGTGCCCCGGCATCGCCGTGATGGCCTTGATAGATAACGAAGGCATTTTCCAACTTCTTGGTATCGACCTCGTCGGCGCCCATCAGATAAAGGATTTCGACCGCGCCCGACGCGGCGGCGTCGAGAATGCCGGCAGTATCGAGACCGCCGTCACCCGGCACGAAACCGAGATCCAGCCCGCCCACGCGTGCGGCAGCCGTGTGCAAGACGTTAAAACCGTTCCAATCGTCGCTGACCATGCCCGTGCTCTCGGCGATCTGCCGCGCGGCTGCCAGAACCGCTGCGCCGTCGCCCCGGGTCAACGCCCCCATGCCGAGGATCAGCATCGGCCGTTCGGCGTCCTTCAGAACGGACGCGAAGGCGTGGCTGCCATCGGCGATCTGCTGCAGCGTCTCCGCGCCCGCGCCCAGATATTCGGTATCGTAGGTCAGATCGTGCGCCGGCCCGACCACGCCCACATTGAAACCGCCCTGAAGCCAGCGCTTGCGCAGCCGCGAATTGACCAACGGCGCTTCCCAGCGCGGGTTGGACCCGATGATCAGACAGGCATCCGCCGCTTCTACACCGGCGATGCCGCTGTTGAACAGATAGGAGGCACGCGCAGACGGGTCGAGCGCGGCGCCGTCCTGCCGGCAATCCATATTCGCGGAGCCGAGCGACTCCATCAGCGCTTTTAATGCGAACATCGCTTCCGCATCGCACTGATCGCCGGCCAGCGCCGCGATCTTGCCGCCGTCAACACCGTTCAACCGCTCCGCAATCGCCGCGAACGCCGCATCCCAGTCTGCTGCCTGGAGCTTGCCTTCCGCGTTGCGGATATAGGGCCGGTCGAGCCGTTGCCGGCGCAGACCGTCGCAGGCAAAGCGCGTCTTATCGGAGATCCACTCCTCGTTCACATCTTCGTTGAGACGCGGCAGGACCCGCAGCACCTCATTGCCGCGCGCGTCGATCCGGATATTGCTGCCGATCGCGTCCATCACGTCGATGGTCTCGGTTTTGCGCAATTCCCAGGGCCGTGCGACGAAGGAATAGGGTTTCGAAGTCAGCGCACCGACCGGGCAGAGATCGATCACGTTGCCCGACAGCTCCGACGACACCGCCTTGCCGAGGGTCGTGATCTCGGCGTTCTCGCCACGATTGATCATGCCCATGTCGGTAACGCCGCCGACTTCCGTGGAGAAACGGACGCACCGCGTGCAATGGATGCAGCGGGTCATGATCGTGTTGATCAGCGGGCCCATATATTTGTCATCGACGGCGCGCTTGTTCTCTTCGAAGCGGCTACCGTCATGCCCAAAGGCCATCGCCTGGTCCTGCAGGTCGCATTCGCCACCCTGATCGCAGATCGGGCAATCAAGCGGATGATTGATCAGCAGGAATTCCATGACGCCGTGGCGCGCCTTGCGGACCATTTCCGAGTCGGTGAAGATCTCCATTCCATCGCCGACCGGCAAGGCACAGGATGCTGCCGGTTTCGGCGGCCCGGGCTTCACCTCGACCAGGCACATGCGGCAATTGCCGGCAATGGACAGGCGTTCGTGATAGCAAAAACGCGGGATTTCAGCCCCAGCCATCTCGCAAGCCTGCAGGACGGTCAGCCCGTCCGGAACTTCCAACTCGACACCGTCGACTTTGACGTTCGGCATGCCCCGCTCCTACTCCGCCGCCACGGCGACGGTCTTGCGGCCGACGATGCGGCTTTCGATCTCGTCACGGAAGTGGCGGATCAACCCCTGGACCGGCCACGCCGCGCCATCGCCAAGCGCGCAGATCGTGTGGCCTTCGATTTGATGCGAGACTTCGAGCAGCATGTCGATCTCTTCGATCTCCGCCTGCCCCTTCGCCATACGCTCGAGAACGCGCCACATCCAGCCCGTGCCTTCCCGACACGGCGTGCACTGGCCGCAGCTCTCATGCTTATAAAAATAGGCCAGACGCGCGATCGCCTTGATGATGTCCGTAGACTTGTCCATGACGATGACGCCGGCGGTTCCCAGACCGGATTTGTGCTCGCGCAGCGCATCGAAATCCATCAGCACATCGTCGCAAATGGATTTCGGCAGCATCGGTGTCGAGCTGCCGCCGGGGATCACGGCCAACAGATTGTCCCAGCCGCCGCGCACGCCGCCCGCATGCTTCTCGAGCAATTCCTTCAACGGGATCGACATCGCTTCTTCGACGTTGCAAGGCTTCTCGACATGGCCGGAGATGCAGAACACCTTGGTCCCGACATTGTTCTCGCGGCCGAATCCGCTGAACCAGTCGGCGCCGCGGCGCAGTATGGTTGGTGCGACCGCGATGGTCTCGACATTATTGACCGTACTGGGACAGCCATAGAGACCGGACATCGCCGGGAATGGAGGCTTCAGACGCGGTTGCCCTTTCTTGCCTTCCAGGCTCTCCAGCAGCGCGGTTTCTTCGCCGCAGATATAGGCGCCAGCGCCGCGATGCACATAGACGTCGAAGGCCCAGCCGGTACCGCAGGCGTCCGGGCCCAGCAGACCGGCCTCGTATGCCTCGTCGACCGCGCGGTCGAGCGCCGCGGCCTCGTTATAGAACTCACCGCGAACGTATACATATGCCGCATGGGCGCCCATGGCGAAGCCAGCAACGAAGCAGCCTTCGACCAGTTTGTGCGGATCATGGCGCAGAATATCCCGGTCCTTGCAGGTCCCGGGCTCGCTCTCGTCACCATTGACGACAAGATAGTGCGGTCGACCTTCAGTCTCCTCCTTGGGCATGAACGACCATTTCAAACCGGTCGGAAAACCGGCACCGCCCCGGCCACGCAGGCCGGAGGACTTCATCTCCTCAACGATCCAGTCACGACCTTTTTCGATGATCGCCTTGGTATTGTCCCAATCGCCCCGCCCCCGCGCGGCGGCGAGACCCGGGTCGTGCAGCCCGTAGAGGTTGGTGAAAATGCGATCCTTGTCCTGCAGCATCAGTCAGCCTCTGCGAAGTCTAGATCGTTAAGGGTTTGCGGTCCGCCGACCGGTGCCGATTTCTGGCGGTCGATCTGCGGGCCGTGCGGCGGCGTCTCGCCGGCCTTCAAGGCGTCGAGCACCGCGATCAATTGCGGACCGGTAAGATCCTCGTACATATCGTCGTTGATCTGAACGATCGGCGCGTTGACGCAGGCGCCGAGGCATTCCACCTCGCGCATGGTGAACAGCCCGTCCTCTGTCGTCTGTTCGTAGTCGATACCGAGATGGCTTCGCGCGGCCTCGACCACCTCGTCGGAGTTGCGCAGCCAGCACGGCGTCGTCGTGCAGAACTGCAGCAAATACTTCCCGACCGGCTTCGTGTTGATCATCGTGTAGAAGCTGGCGACCTCGACCACGCGGATGCGCGCCATGCCGAGCAGCTCTGCGACCGCGTCGATGACCGCGTCCGAGGCGTGGTTGTTGTTCTGCCGTTGCGCCAGATCGAGCAAGGGCAAAACCGCGCTCGCCTGACGCCCTTCCGGATATTTGGCGATGTATTTCTGCGCGATCGCCATGTTTTCCGGTGTGAATTCGAATTTGTCGCTCATCGGTCGATCTCCCCGAACACGACGTCCATGGCGCCCAGGATGGCGACCGAATCCGCCAGCATGTGGCCTTTGCAGAGATAGTCCATCGCCTGCAGATGGGCGAAGCCCGGCGCGCGAATCTTGCAACGATAGGGCTTGTTGGTCCCGTCGGAGACGAGATAGACGCCGAACTCGCCTTTCGGCGCTTCGACAGCGGTGTAGGTCTCGCCCGGCGGGACGTGGAAGCCTTCGGTGTAAAGCTTGAAGTGATGGATCAGCGCTTCCATGGAACGCTTCATCTCCCCGCGCGACGGCGGACCGACTTTACCGTCCTCGGTCATCACCGGGCCGTCCGGCATGTTTTCAATACATTGGCGCACGATCCGAACGCTCTGTCGCATCTCTTCGACGCGGATCAGATAACGGTCATAGCAGTCGCCGTTCTTGCCGATCGGAATATCGAAATCCATCTCGTCATAGACGTCGTAAGGCTGCGACTTGCGCAGGTCCCATGGCACACCCGACGCGCGCAGCATCGGCCCGGAAAAGCCCCAGGCCATCGCTTCTTCCTCGGAGACGACACCGATATCCACAGTGCGCTGCTTGAAGATGCGGTTCTCGTTGAGCAGCGTTTCCATATCGTCGAGGAACTTCGGAAACGCATCGGCCCACGCCAGTATGTCGTCGCCCATACCAGCCGGCATGTCCTGATGCACGCCGCCGACGCGGAAATAGGCCGCATGCAGCCGTGCACCGCAGGTGCCCTCATAGAACTCCATCAGCTTTTCGCGTTCCTCGAACGCCCACAACATCGGCGTCATCGCGCCAACATCCATCGCCAGGGCCGGCGCGTTCAGGAGATGATTGAGAATGCGGGAGATTTCCGCGAACAGCACCCGGACATATTGGCCCCGCGCCGGCGGCGCGATGCCGAGCAGCTTTTCCGCGGCCAGTACGAAGGCGTGCTCCTGACACATGGGCGCGACGTAATCGAGCCGGTCGAAATAGGGCATCGCCTGCAAATAGGTCTTGTACTCGATCAGCTTCTCGGTGCCGCGATGCAGGAGGCCGATGTGCGGATCAATCCGCTCGACGATTTCGCCGTCCATCTCCATGACCATGCGCAACACGCCGTGCGCCGCCGGATGTTGTGGCCCGAAGTTAAGCGTCAGATTCTTGATTTCCGCTTCCGCCGCCATCAGCCCTCTTCCGCCTCCGCCTTCTCGTCACCCGGCAATTCCCGGGTCATGCCCTCCCAGGGGCTGAGGAAATCGAACGACCGGAACGCTTGGGTCAGCTTTACCGGCTCGTAGACGACCCGCTTTTGCTCGTCGTCGTAGCGGACTTCGACATAGCCGGTGAGCGGGAAGTCCTTGCGCAACGGATGGCCTTCGAAGCCGTAATCCGTCAGCAAGCGGCGCAGATCCGGGTGCTCGGAAAAGAACACGCCATACATGTCCCAGCATTCCCGCTCAAACCAGGAAGCCGTTGGAAATACGGTGGAAACTGAAGGCACCGGTGTGTCTTCATCGGTGCGCACCTTGATGCGGATCCGCTGATTGTGCTTGTAGCTGAGCAGGTTGTAATTCACTTCGAAGCGCTTTTCCTGCTCGGGATAGTCGACGCCGCAAACATCCATCAGGCTCTTGAACTGACAACTCGCATCGTCGCGCAGGAATTTCAAGACGCGGACGATATCGTCACCGGTCGTCTCAACGTTCAGTTCGCCGTTCCCGATATGATGATCGATCACCGCGTTGCCGAGTTTCGCGGTGACATGCGCCCCCAACTCTTCGAGCGCGTCTTGGTTGGCGTCGTCCATGTGCCGTCCCGTTCCTAGCGCGCGATCGTGCCGGTGCGTTTGATCTTTTTCTGCAATTGCAGAAATCCGTAGACCAGGGCTTCCGCGGTCGGCGGACAGCCAGGGACGTAGATGTCCACCGGAACGACCCGGTCGCAACCACGCACGACGGCATAAGAATAGTGATAATAGCCGCCGCCATTGGCGCAGGACCCCATCGAAATGACCCAGCGGGGCTCTGCCATCTGGTCGTAGACCTTGCGCAGTGCCGGCGCCATCTTGTTCGTCAGGGTACCGGCAACGATCATCACATCCGACTGTCGGGGGCTGCCGCGCGGCACGATACCGAACCGGTCGAGATCGTATCGCGGCATGTAAGCGTGGATCATTTCCACGGCACAACAAGCGAGACCAAACGTCATCGGCCAAAGCGAGCCCGTCCGGGCCCAATTCACCAACTTGTCGGCGTTCGCAATGATGAAGCCCTTATCGGCCAGCGTATCGTTGACCAGCCGCATCGCGCCCTCATGGTCGCCTTCTCTGAGCGCTGGAGTGTCTACTCCCATTCGAGCGCTCCCTTCCGCCATTCGTAAATGAAACCGATCGTCAGGATGCCAAGGAAGATCACCATCGACCAGAAGCCGAATAGCCCAATGCTGCCGAGCGAAATCGCCCAGGGAAACAGGAATGCGACTTCGAGATCGAAGATGATGAACAGGATAGCAACCAGATAGAACCGAACGTCGAAGCGGCTGCGCGCATCATCGAACGCTTCGAACCCACATTCGTAGGCGGACAGTTTTTCCGAGTCCGGCTTCTGTTTTGCCAAGATGCCACTCGCCACAAGCATCGCAACCGAGATTCCGATGGCAATGGCGAGGAAGATCAGCACTGGGAGATATTCCCGCAATAAGCCGTCCATCAACTCACTCCTCAAACCGCTGACGCGGTCCCCCACCCATAGCATTGTTGCCGGACTGTGCCTTAGTCCCGCCGAACGGAAAGTGTCCGCAGCGCAGCGCTGTGCCGTCGGTCGCTGCAATATAAGGTTAATTACCGATGAAGCAAAGACCGAACGGAACAAAACAACGCACCGCACGAGTATTGCAAATTCAAAGTGTTAATATGCCGCTAACACCGAAAACAACTGGCCTAGAAAATCGCGCAAAAGCATAAATTAAAATAGCGAAGGCCGCGCGATTCGCTCGCGCGGCCCTCTTAAACGTTGTCTGACGCCTGTCTTACTAGAAGAAGATATAGGAACGGACGACGATGTTTTTACGGCATGGCGCATCGAGCGGGACCGTCGGGTCGATGCAGGCGGTGTGGAAGGACCAGCGCGATACCGAACCGTCGGTCACCGAATCGTAGCATTTCAGCATCGAGACTTCCGTCGGCGTCTGCCGCGGGAACCAGTACCACTCATGGTCCTTGCGATAGGTGAAGCGCGTGGTCTCACCGACCCGGTCGTCGTAAATGCGGTAGTTGTTGATATAGGGCTGATCCGCGAAGGACGGCCAGGCACACAGCACGAACGGGAACTGCTCGACGGTCTCCATCGGCTTCGCGAGGTTGATCGACATGAAACGCCGCGACATTTTCGCGTCGGCCTCGGCTTCCGTGTAGTTCTGTGTCCGGCCGAAGTTACGGAGGTTCTTGGTCAGCAACTCCCGGCAACGCACGCGGCCGCTGTTGTCGTTCAGATCATTATGCACGAGGTTGGCGTAGCGGGCGTTCACACCGGGATTCTTTGCGTCCTGATCCTCAGTCCGATCGCCCTGATAGTCCTTGTCGAAGACATCGTGGTTATAGACGAGCGCGTCCGTCGCTCCGGGAAAGAAATCCAGAAGGAGTTTTTCGATCTCCGGATAGAACACACGTTCCACTTCTTTGGAATCGTAGAAATTTTCACATTTGGACTCGAGGTGTGCCAGGGAGACACCAAGCTTGTCCATGCATTCGGGACTGCTTGGCGACAAACCGGGATGATATTCCTCAATCCGCCGCGCATCGCGCATCACCTGCGGGAAGTAAAGATTGCGCTTCCGCGTATCTTCTTCCTCCTTGCGCAAGATATTCGCGTCCTCCGCGCGTGCCGGATCATTCCAGACGGCGTTGGAGGGCACGACCGAATAAGTCGGCCGTTCGTAGACCGTATAAGGCAACGGCAAGGCCAATCCGCCTTCCGGCGCCTCGATACCCTGCGCGCGAATATACTCGACGCATTCGTCATAGCTTCGGAAGCCTAGACCCCACTTCGTCTCAATCGGTCCCGGCGGTGCGTTTTCAATCATGTCGAGGACCCGCTGGCCTTCGCCCTCGGCGATCATGGCAAACGCGTCGTCCAGGGCGACCGCGGTCCCGGCATCCCCATCCTTATCGAAGGACATATAGGAAAGCCCGCCATGGGCGGCGACGGGCGGCGGCTGCCCCTCCGTCAGTTGGAGTGTCGGCACATAGGCCGAGGACGCATTCTCCGCCTCCTGATTCTCGATGACCTTGCCGTCGTCCATGGAACATCCTCCGAATTACAGTCGCAATATCGTGGCATAGTGAACCCTGTATTTCCAGGTCCAGAGGCGTTCGCGCATACCTGTCGCCCCAGCGCCATAC
>CAJWOT010000006.1 GCA_913044215.1 uncultured Rhodospirillaceae bacterium
CCGTGTCGCCGCACGTTACAAATGCCGGCGACATGGGCGCAATCTTCCGATATTCTCGCCCTTCCTACTTGCTGATATTATCGACCAGGAAATCCGAGAGCGCGCCAATTCCAGCGCCGCGCCGCCGCCGAAGCAATAGCCCATGACAACTGCCTTGCCCGGCGAGGATTTTCGTGCGTCGCTAAGGCCGCCCAGGATTAGGCTGCGCATCCGATCACGGTTTCTATAGAGTTTGCCCGTCTCGGCCTTTTTGGCTCCGGTTTCGACGGAACGGTTGCCCTTACCGTACAGATCGACGGCGAACGCGTCGTAGCCCATCGAAGCCAGCATGTCGGCCCGCTTATGCTCGTACTCGGTCAGGCCGTCCCAGTCGTGAATAACCAGAACCAGCCCCTTCGATTGGCCGGCAGCCTTGGCCTTGTACCTCTCGAACGCTTCACCATTCACGGTGTAGTTCACAGTCTCGCCCGCCTGAGCAACGAACGGCATTGCCGCAACGATCATCGCGAAAGCCAGAGATCTCATCATTGTTCTCCCTCGTTCATGCGCTTTATTGAAACAACCAAGCATCCACTCTCTTTTCCATAGGTTATTGTTTTCGTTTTGCTGCGCCTAGTTCGGGGCAACATATGGGACGAGTCGACTACTGGATTGAAGTCGGCCGCTCGCCCGGACTTGATATCTCGCCAGCAAGGCGTTTCAACATCATGACCACCCCGTCTGGTCCGTAAATCTGGACAAGCCGGGGCATCAACTCTGCCATGAGCGCCGCGAGGACCGTATCCGTCGGTATCCCCGCCTTCTCCAAGCGCTCGATCAAGTCGCAAATTTGTTCGTGGGCTTCGGTAAAACGCGGCGGGAGGTCTTCGTCAGACACAGCGTCCACCGGATCCAACAGGTCACTTTCAAGTTTTGGTGCAGGCATGGCTGCGATCTCAAAGCCGGGTAGGGTTCGGCGCATCGCCGTAGACTTCCGTCGGATCGAAGACCCGGTCTTTTTCCTCAAAAACCAGCCGGGCCGGCGCGTCGGAAGGACCGCCAAGCTCGATGGACCGGTAGAAGCAAGAGCGGTAGCCGACATGGCAGCTGGCGCCGTCGCCGGCGACACGCACGCGCAGCCAAACGGCATCCTGATCGTCGTCAATGCGGATTTCGACGACCTGTTGAACCAAGCCGCTTGTCGCACCCTTGTGCCAGAGACATTCCCGGCTCCGGCTCCAGTAGTGCGCTTCGCCTGTCGCGATCGTCCGCTCGAGCGCAACACTATTCATATAGCCTAGCATCAGAACGTCGCCGGTCTGGGCGTCTGTCGTTACGCATGGGATTAGTCCGTTCCGGTCGAACTTCGGCGCCAGTGCGTTGCCTTCTTCGACTTGTTCGACCGTGCTGCGCGCCGCAAAGCGTGCCCCGCTTGCCTCGACATATTCTTTAGGATTCATTTGCAGCGCTCCTAGGGTTGCCAATCATCGCCAGGAATTCCCGCCGCGTGGCCGTATCGTCGCGAAAAGCCCCCAACATACGGCTGGTCACCATGCTTACTCCGGGCTTTCGGATGCCCCGCGTTGTCATACATTGATGTGCGGCTTCGACGACCACGCCGACGCCGCGCGGGTTCAGCACGTCCTGAATGGTGTCGGCAATTTGGGCGGTCAGCCGCTCTTGAATCTGCAAACGTTTGCCGAGAACATCGACGAGACGGGCGAGCTTGGAAATGCCGATGACGCGGCCGGCCGGCAGATATCCGATATGCACTTTGCCCAGGATGGGGACGATATGATGTTCGCAATGCGTTTCGAGCCGGATGTCGCGCAGGATGACGATTTCGTCATAGGCCGCGGTCTCCTCGAAAGTGGTCGTGAGCAGCTCAACAGGATCTTTGTCGTAACCGGCAAAGAACTCGTTATAGGCGCGGACGACCCGCTCGGGTGTTCCTCTCAGCCCCTCCCGGTCCGGATCGTCACCGGCCCATTCGATCAAAGTGCGGACCGCGGCCTCCGCTTCCGATTGGCTTGGCGGTGTGTGGCTGTCCGACTTTGAATGCGTTGCGGGCGTTTTTTGACGGTCCGCCACCGCTCCATCCATCACGAATCCTTCCCGCAAGACTTTGCCAACTGTCGCCAGCTGGAGGTTGTTGTGTTAGAAAAATGTAATGTTATAACATTACAAATAGAATAAGCAATTTGAGACGTAACCGTGACGGCCCACACGCCGCAACCCTGTATAGACCCAGAATGCCGAGGCCAACACGATCCCGATGAACGGCTCGCGTTGGCAATATCGATTTGCGAGGCACGCGGTGTGAGGCTGACCAAGAGTCGGCGGCTAATTTTGGAGCTGCTATGGAAATCAGGCAGACCGACAGGCGCGTACGAGCTCGTCAAATCAATGCAGCATACAGGGATTGAATCGGTCGGACCGCCTACCGTCTATCGGGCCCTGGAATTCCTGATGAAGCAGGGACTCGTCTCGAAGATTGAAAGCCGTAACGCCTACATCCCTTGCACCCACCCGGAACGCAATCACATCTGCTTATTCTTCCTTTGTGGAAGTTGCGGGAATTCTGTCGAGTTTGAGGATCAGAGGCTGGAACGCTTGATTGCCGAGAACGCCGCGCAGCTGAAGTTTAAGGCGGCCCGCCGTGTTGTCGAGGTCGAGGGCATTTGCGAACGCTGCTTGACGGCAAGCGGAGCCTGAGAAAACAAGTGCTATGCCATCTGGAGACCTGTTTGTTTTGAATGTGCCTTTGACCGGTCCTGGATTGCCAGGACTACCCAAGAGTTAATTTACTCAAGGCTCTGCGGCAGGGCTGTGACCAGCGACTAACGCTCCCAAATCGGAACCCCACTCCGCCAACGCTTCGAACAAGCGGTTCGAAGTTACTCCTATCGGGCGCGCCAGTATTTCCCATGTAGAGCCGTTCGCCGCGGGCTTGTTGCCCGGGCGTTACGCTGTTTCAAAGTAATTTCAATCTAATGCCGCGCGAGAGATTTGTTCTGCGAGAGATCGTTCGGTCCTTGCAATTTATCAGGTGAGGTTCTGCCGCACCGTATCGTCTGGCAGCCCGCCCAATGAGACGATGAAGGCGGCGATATCCGACACGCCTTCACCCGCCTTCAGGTTCGTGAAGTAAAACGGTCGGTCGCCGCGCATCTTTTTCGCGTCCCGGTCCATCACGCTCAAATCGGCGCCGACCAGCGGCGCCAGATCGGTCTTGTTGATGATCAGCAGGTCCGACCGCGTTATGCCAGGCCCGCCCTTCCGCGGGATCTTGTCGCCGGCGGAAACGTCGATGACATAGAGCGTGATATCCGCCAGTTCCGGCGAGAAGGTCGCCGCCAGATTGTCGCCGCCGGACTCGATGAACACCAGCTCCAGCGCCGGGAAGCGCAGGTTCATATCGTCGATCGCGGCCAGGTTCATCGACGCGTCCTCGCGGATCGCGGTGTGCGGGCAGCCGCCCGTCTCTACGCCCATGATGCGGTCCGGCGTCAGTGCGCCGCTGCGGGTCAGGAATTCCGCGTCCTCGCGCGTGTAGATGTCGTTGGTGATGGCCGCGACCTCGTACCGGTCGCGCATCGTCTTGCACAAAGCGTCGGTCAGGGCGGTCTTGCCCGACCCGACAGGACCGCCGATGCCGACGCGAAGAGGGCCGTTGCTGCTCTCACTCATGATCTGAACAACCTCGTATGTTGGGTTTCATGTTGGACGGATACCCAGTCGGCGACGGGGGTTGCCGCGCCGAGCGTTTCCAGGGATTGCGCTTGCGCCGCGATGGCGGTCTCGGCCAGTACCGGCTCGAGTGCCGCCGTGACCCGCTGGCCGTCGGTCTGGCCCAGCGGCACGGCGCGGACCGCGGCGGATATCAGATTGGCGGCCACCGCATGCAAGAAGGCGGTCAGTGCCGTCTCCAAGGCTAGACCGTGGATCCGGCAGACCGCGCCCACGGCGACCGCATAGGCCGGCTTGCGTCCTTTCTCGGCGGCTAGCGCGACCAAACGGTCGATCCCGTCATGCGGCCAGGCGGTTTTGACCGTCTTCAGAAACGCCTCGCCCTGCGAGGCGCTTTCCAGCAACAGTTCCGGCGTCGGGCGCATTGCATCCGCCCAGTCGAGACAGTCCGCGAGCGCGTCTTCATCCGGTGCGGCGCGATGAGCGAGGCAGAAAAACGCGCTGTCGATCGCGCCGGAGCCGAAGCGGAACAGGCCATCGAGCCAATCCTGCAGGGATGCCGCATCGCGCACGAGACCGGCCTCGACCGCGTATTCCAGTCCCGAAGAATAGGTGTAGGCGCCCACGGGAAACGCCGGCGAAAGCCAGGCCGACAGCCGATATATGTCGCGCGCCGCGTCAGTCATGCGCGTGGTCATGGTCGTGATGATGGTGGTGGCCGCCGCCTTCATAGGCGCCCCCTTCCGGGGTGAAGGGCGCCTGATGGCGTTTCGTCGTGCCGCCGAGACCCTGCACCATCGCCTCGATGACGTGGTCGTAGCGAAACCGGATGCCGCCATCGTCGAGGATCTGGACCGGCAGGTGGCGGTTGCCGAGATGCCAGGCGAGGCGCACCGTCTCCCGTGCAGTCGCGCCATACACGTCGACAACATCCTCCGGCGCCGCGGCCACGCGGACCCAGCTGTCATCTTCGAGCCGCAGCCCGTCGCCATCGCGCAGCAAGGTGGCCTTTTCGAGGTCGAGCAGGATCGCCTCGCCGCCATCGGTGGTGAGCCGCATGCGCCGGCGGTGCCTGTCGTCATAGGTCAGCGTCACCGAAGCGGCGGCGTTCTCGGCCGGCCAGGCGCCTGAACTTTCGCTATGTATCGCCCGCTGCATCTCAGAACAGGAAGTAGCGTTGCGCCATAGGGAGCTCCGTCGCCGGCTCACAGGTCAGCAGCTCGCCGTCGGCGCGCACTTCGTAGGTCTCCGGGTCCACGGACATGTCCGGCATGGCGTTATTAAGGATCATATCCGCTTTGCCGATCTGGCGGATGTCTTTGACCGGCAGAATCAGGCTCTCCAGCCCGAGTTGGTCCGCGACGCCGGCCTCGGCCGCCGCTTGCGAAACGAAGGTGACCCGGCTCTGCTGCAGCGACCGGCCGAGCGCGCCGAACATAGGCCGGTAATGCACCGGCTGCGGCGTCGGGATCGACGCGTTGGGATCGCCCATGGCCGCGGCGGCGATGGTACCGCATTTCAGCACCAGGTCCGGTTTGACGCCGAAGAACATCGGTTTCCAAAGCACCAGGTCCGCCAGCTTTCCGACCTCGATTGAGCCGACATAGTCGGCGACGCCGTGCGCGAGCGCTGGGTTGATGGTGTATTTGGCGATGTAGCGCTTGGCGCGGAAATTGTCGTTCTCGCCGGTTTCCTCCGGCAGACGGCCGCGTTGCTTGCGCATTTTGTCGGCGGTCTGCCAGGTACGGATGACGACTTCGCCGACCCGGCCCATCGCCTGGCTGTCGGACGCGATCATGCTGAAGGCGCCGATGTCATGCAGGATGTCTTCCGCCGCGATCGTCTCGCGCCGGATGCGGCTTTCCGCGAAGGCGACGTCTTCCGGGATGTTGGGGTCGAGATGGTGGCAGACCATCAGCATGTCGAGATGCTCGTCGACGGTGTTGACGGTGAAGGGCCGTGTCGGGTTAGTCGAAGAGGGCAGCACGTTCGCCTCGCCGCACACCTTGATGATGTCCGGCGCATGGCCGCCGCCCGCCCCTTCGGTGTGGAAGGCGTGAATATTGCGGCCCTTGAAGGCGGCGATGGTGTTCTCGACGAAGCCGGACTCGTTCAAGGTGTCGGTGTGAATCGTCGCCGCGATGTCCGTATCGTCGCAGACCGACAGGCAGGTATCGATCGCGGCCGGAGTCGTGCCCCAATCCTCATGCAGTTTCAGCCCGCAGGCGCCGCCGCGCACCTGTTCAAGCAGCGCTTCCGGCGTGGCGGCGTTGCCCTTGCCGTGAAAGCCGAGGTTCATCGGCAGCCCTTCCGCGGCCTGCAGCATGCGGCCGATATGCCAGGGTCCCGGCGTGCAGGTCGTCGCGTTGGTCCCTTCCGCCGGACCGGTGCCACCGCCCATCATGGTCGTGACGCCGCTCATCAGCGCATCGTCGACCTGTTGCGGGGAGATGAAGTGGATATGCACGTCGAGCCCGCCGGCGGTCACGATGCGGCCCTCGCCGGCGATCGCTTCCGTGCCCGGGCCGATGACGATATCGACATCGGGCTGCACGTCCGGATTGCCGGCCTTGCCGATCGCCGCGATCTTGCCGTCCTTGAGGCCGATATCCGCCTTGATGATTCCCCAATAGTCGAGGATCATCGCGTTGGTGATAACCGTGTCCACGGCGCCTTCGCTGCGGCTGCGCTGCGACTGGCCCATGCCGTCGCGAATGACTTTGCCGCCGCCGAACTTCACCTCTTCGCCATAGGTCGTCCGGTCCTCCTCAACCTCGATGAACAGGTCGGTGTCGGCCAGGCGGACCTTGTCGCCCACGGTTGGGCCGAACATCGCGGCGTAGGCGCCGCGCTCGATTTCGAAAGCCATTGCTCAGTCTCCCAGCGCGCCGTTGACGAGGCCGTTGAAGCCGAACACTTTCCGGTCCCCGGCCAGTTTCACCAATGTGACTTCGCGGGCCTGGCCCGGTTCAAACCGCACCGCGGTACCGGCCGGGATGTCGAGCCTATAGCCCTTCGCGGCATCGCGGTCGAAATTCAGCGCGGTATTGGTTTCGTGGAAATGATAATGCGAGCCGACCTGCACTGGTCGGTCGCCGGTGTTGGATACGGTCAGGGTCAAGGTCTCGCGCCCTTCGTTGAGGGTCAGCGTCCCTTCCTTGCAAATGACTTCACCTGGAATCATCGGGCGTTTCCTCAGCGGATCGGTTCGTGCACGGTGACGAGCTTTGTGCCGTCCGGGAAGGTCGCCTCGACCTGGATCTCATGCAGCATCTCGGCGATGCCCGGCATCACCTGATCGCGCCCGATCACGCCGGCGCCGTCTCGCATCAGCTCGGCGACCGTCCGGCCGTCACGCGCGCCCTCCACCACATAGTCGGAGATCAGGGCGATCGCTTCCGGATAGTTCAGCTTCACGCCGCGCTCCAACCGCTTGCGCGCGACCATGGCGGCCATGGCGACGAGCAGCTTGTCCTTTTCCCTCGGTGTAAGATTCACGTTTTCCTCCCCGATCCCTATACGTACCAGAGCCGCGGCAGGCTGGCCGGCAGACCGCCCGCGGTGCGGCGTATTTCTTTCCAAAACCGCTCGAACGCTCCCCGCAAGGCAAGCGGATCCGCGCTGAGCCAACGTGCCACAAGAATATCGTGAAGGCAGGTCGCGCCGGCTCTCACCGTACCGCAATCCCCGGTCAGTTCCTTCGCGCGTTCAAGGTGCTCTGGCGCGTCCGGCCCGATATACAGCGCCGTCGCGTAAGCCCGGGCGCCGCCGAAACCGACCGGCGCGTCCAACTTTTCGATGATTTCGCCATCGACCTTCAGCGCGTCCGCCCAGACAAGGCGCCCGCCGCGCCGCACCGCCCAGCTGTCGCGCACGGAACCGCGCCGTATGACCTCGCCGCGCGCCAGCCGGCCGAAGACAACACATTCGCCTGCCATGATCCGCGCCGTCGGATCGGCCGCGATCCGGGTGCGGCGGGACAGGCGGGCGCCGTCGAACAGGATGGTTTCCTGCGGCAGCCATTCCAGCCAGCTATCGGGTCCCGCCTGCAAATCAATATCGACGACGCTGTCCGCCCCGGTCGAGCGATAGACTTTCTCCGCCGCCTGGCCAACCGCAACAGCCTTTGCGTTCGCCCCCAGCGTGACCGACATATCGAGCCGGTCGCCACCGACGAGGCCGCCGGAAATCGTCGTCACCGCCGCCAGCGGGGGCTCACCGGTTCCGCTGCGGGGAAACAGCACGCGCAACGGGCTCGCCTGATCCAAACCGGCCAGTCGAGTCGCACCTTCTTTGACGGCAAAGCGGACATGGGCATGACCCGTCATGCGCTGCAATCCGCCGGCCGATGGAGGTGCTTCAGACGGTGAGGTATCGACGTACATCGCTTTCGACCATCTCTTCGCGCGTCCCCGAAAGTACGATCTCGCCGCGCTCCATGACAGCGAAAGCATCGGCCAGGTCGCGGGCGAACTCGAAATATTGTTCGACCAGCAGTATGGCCATATCCCCGCGGTCGCGCAGCAATCCGATGACCCGTTCGATGTCCTTGATGATCGAAGGCTGAATGCCTTCGGTGGGTTCGTCGAGGATGAGCAGTTTCGGCCGCGTGACCAGCGCCCGCGCGATGGCCAGCTGCTGCTGCTGCCCGCCGGACAGGTCGCCGCCGCGGCGGTCGAGCATTTCGTACAGCACCGGGAACAGTTCGAAGATCTCGCCCGGGATGTTGCGCTCGGCACGCGGCAGGGGGGCGTAGCCGGTCTTGAGGTTCTCCATGACTGTCAGCAGTGGAAAGATCTCCCGCCCTTGCGGTACCGAGGCGATTCCCTTCCGTGTCCGCGCATGCGGCGGAAGGTTCGAGATCTCTTCGTCCTCCCACAGGATTTCGCCCTTGGCGATAGTCTGCTGCCCGACGACAGCGCGCAGCAAGCTGCTTTTGCCGACCCCGTTGCGGCCGAGAACGCAGGTCACGGCGCCACGGGCGGCCGACAGGGAAACATTCCGCAGCGCCTGGCTGGCGCCATAGAACAGATCGAGGTGGGATACGGTCAGCATCGTTGATTCAGATTGTCTCGTTAGCGTCCCAGATAGACTTCGATGACCCGCTCATCCTGCTGCACCGTGTCGAGCGCCCCTTCCGCCAGCACGGATCCTTCGTGCAGGACCGTGACTTTCGATTCCAGGGCGCGTACGAACTCCATATCGTGTTCGACCACGACGAGCGAATGGTTGACGGAAATCTCTTTCAGCAATTCAGCCGTCTGTTCGGTCTCGACATCGGTCATGCCGGCGGCGGGTTCGTCGACGAGCAGCAGCTCCGGGTCCTGAATGAGCAGCATGCCGATCTCGAGCCATTGCTTCTGGCCATGCGAAAGCGCGCCGGCGAGCGTGTCCTGCAGATTGGTCAGCGCGATCGTTTCGAGCACGGAGTCGATGCGCCTCAACTGGTCGTCCTTGAGGCGGAAGAACAGGGAGGCCCGCGCCGAACGGTCGCCGGCGAGCGCCAGTTCCAGATTTTCGAAGACGGTGTGGTTTTCGAAGACGGTTGGCTTTTGGAACTTGCGGCCGATCCCCAGCGTCGCGATTGCCGCCTCGTCCATCTTGGTCAAATCGACATCGCCGCGAAACAGGACGGTGCCGGAATCCGGCTGCGTCTTGCCAGTGATGACATCCATCATCGTCGTCTTACCGGCCCCGTTCGGCCCGATGATCGCGCGCAGTTCGCCCGGTTCGACGTAGAAGCTCAGTTCGTTCAGCGCCTTGAAACCGTCGAACGCGACCGAGACGCCATCGAGATAGAGGATCGGCTCGAATTTTGTGTCGCCGCCGTCAACTTTCGGGCGCGCCCGCTGGATCTCGCTCATGGCGCCCTCCCCGGGAAGAGGCTGGAGAGTCGCGCGCCGATCTTGCTGAACGCCGTCCAGCTGTCCGGAGCGTTGCCGAGCAACCCAGCGATGCCCTTCGGCAGCAGGATGGTCACCAGGATGAACAAAGCGCCCAGGAAATAGAGCCAGAATTCTGGAGCTGCGCCGGTCAGATAGGTCTTTGCAAAATTGACCAGCACCGCGCCCAGCGCCGCCCCATGCAAGGTGCCGCGTCCCCCGAGCGCGACCCAGACGACGATCTCGATCGAGTTGGCGGGTGAGAATTCGCTCGGATTGATAATGCCGACCTGCGGGACGTACAGCGCGCCGGCGACGCCGGCCATCATGGCCGAGACGGTGAAGACGAAGAGCTTATAGTGTTCGACCCGATAGCCGAGGAACCGGGCGCGGCTTTCCGCGTCGCGGATCGCGACCAGGACGCGGCCGAGCTTCGACTTCACAATGAACAGGCTGAGCAGATAACCGCCCGCCAGCGCGAGCGCGGAAGCGACGAACAGTCCGATCCGCGTGGCGTCGGATTGCAGATTGAAGCCGAGGATGTCCTTGAAATCCGTCAGGCCGTTATTGCCGCCGAACCCCATATCGTTGCGGAAGAAGGCGAGCAGCAGAGCGAAGGTCATCGCCTGGGTGATGATCGACAGATAGACACCGGTGACCCGCGAGCGGAAGGCGAAAAAGCCGAAGACCAGGGCCAGCAGCCCGGGCGCGAGCAGGACCATCAGCATGGCGAAAGGAAAAGAATCGAATCCGTACCAGTACCAGGGCAGTTCCTTCCAGTTCAGGAATACCATGAAGTCCGGGAGGATCGGGTCCTTGTAGACGCCGCGGTCGCCGATCTGGCGCATGAGATACATGCCCATCGCGTAACCGCCGAGCGAGAAGAACGCGCCGTGACCGAGGCTGAGGATACCGCAATAGCCCCAGATCAGATCGACACTAATCGCCAGCAACGCGAAGCAGAGATACTTGCCGACCAGCGCGACCACATAGGTCGGCACATGCAATGCCGACTCTGGTGGGAACGCCAGATTCAGAAAGGGGACCAGCACAGCCAGAAGCGCCAGCACGCCGAGCAGGATCCGGCCGCCCAGCGGTGCCGAGGTTAGGTAGGGCAGGATGAAGCCGCGGTGGGATGACATCGATCAGCTCTCCACCGCACGGCCCTTGAGCGCGAACAAGCCGCGCGGCCGCTTCTGGATGAACAGGATGACGACGACCAGGACGAAGATCTTGCCCAGCACGGCGCCGGCGTAAGGCTCCAGGAACTTGTTGACGACACCGAGCGACAGCGCACCGACCAGCGTGCCCCATAAGTTCCCGACCCCGCCGAAGACGACGACCAGGAAGGAATCAATGATGTAGCTTTGGCCGAGATTGGGGCTGACATTGTCGATCTGGCTGAGCGCCACCCCTGCGATACCGGCGATGCCGGAGCCCAGCCCGAAGGTCATCGCATCGACCCAGCCGGTGCGGATACCCATGGCGCTCGCCATCGGCCGGTTCTGCGTCACCGCGCGCATTTGCAGCCCGAACCAGGTCCGGCGCAGCACCAGCAGCAGAACGCCCATGACCATCAGGGAGAAGACGATGATGGCGATGCGGTTATAGGTCAGGGTGAGCCCTTCCGCGGTCTGGATCGCGCCCTGCATCCAAGACGGCGTGCCGACCTCGCGGTTGGTCGGTCCGAAGACGCTGCGCACGAATTGCTGCAGGACCAGGCTGATTCCCCAGGTCGCCAGCAAGGTCTCCAGCGGCCGGCCGTAGAGAAAGCGGATGACCCCGCGTTCGATCGCCACGCCGACTGCGCCGGCCACCAGAAAGGCCGCGGGGATCGCGATGAAGAGCGACAGGTCGAACAGGCCGGGGGCGGTGGTGCGAATGATGTCCTGTACGACGAACGTCGTGTAGGCGCCCAGCATCACCATCTCGCCATGCGCCATGTTGATCACGCCCATGACGCCGAAGGTGATCGCGAGCCCGATCGCGGCCAGCAGCAGGACCGATCCCAGACTGATGCCCTGGAAGAGATTCTGCACCGTTCCCCAGAAGGCGGCGCTGCGCTCAGCGGCTGTCAGGACTTCCTCGGCCGCAGCGCGAATCGTGACGTTGGCTTCCGCGTGGGATCCGTCGCCCCTTTTGACCAGCAGGCTGTTGAGGAGCCCGCGGACTTCCGGGTCGGCAAACTCGCCGAGCGTCTTGACCGCAGCAACGCGAACTTCAGGGTCACTCTTATGCACCAGCTGGATGGCGCTTAGCGCGCGGCGCATCCGGTCCCGGACCGCGTCATCCGGCTCGGAGCTTAGTGCGGCTTCCAAGGGCGCCAGCATCCCCTTGGTGCGCGACTTGAACACCGCGTCGGCTGCGGCAATGCGTTTCACCGGATCCTTGTTTTGCAGGCTGAGGCTGCCGATCGCACCGCGCAGTTTTTTGCGCAGCTTATTGTTGATCCGGACTTTCTTCAGTTTCGACGTCGTCTCGATAGCCGTTTTTGTCAGCGGATTTTGATAGACGGATTTTCCGTCTTTCTTGGTTTTGACCAAGATCGCATTATCGGATTTTTGCTTGTACAGGTTGCGCGACAGCATCGCTTCGAGGATGGCGGCGACCCGGGGGTCGCCTGTCGCGAAGAGCGCGTCGATTGCCTTCGATTTTTTCGAGAAGCTTTTTTGACCGAGATCCGCGACCAGCTTGGTCAGGGTCGCGTCGTCGGTCTGGGCGGCGGCGGTAGAGGCCAACGCAGCGGCGATGACAAGAGCGATTATTCGCAGAGCTGCGCGCATTGAAGGGTCCGCCGTGTTTGTATTGTTTTTCGAGCAGGGAAATCGGCCGGGTCCGCAGGTGCGTCCCCGGCCTATGGAGGAACGACCTTAGTTGGTCATGTGGTTCGGTTTGACGCAGTTGCCGCAGACCCAGGGATAGGTCCAGTCGGCGGTCAGTTTTGCGCTCTCGGGGATGTAGTCGCTCCAAGCGTCACCGACGACGAGCCCATCCGTGCTCCAGACCGTGTCGAACTGGCCGTCTTCCTGCACTTCGCCGATCAGGACCGGCTTCGACAAATGGTGGTTGGTGTTCATGACAGAGATGCCGCCGGTCAGGTTCTTTACCTTCTGGCCGTACATCGCCTGGCGCACAGCATCGACGTCCGTAGTGCCGGCCTGCTTGACTGCCTGCACCCACATGTTGAAGCCAATATAGTGCGCTTCCATCGGATCGTTGGTGACCCGCTTCTCGTCTTTGATGAAGGCGTGCCACTTCTTGATGAAGGCTTCGTTCTCCGACGTCTCGACGCTCATGAAATAGTTCCAGGCGGCGAGATGGCCGACCAGGGGTTTGGTGTCGAGACCGGCGAGTTCCTCTTCACCGACCGAGAAGGCGACGACGGGGATATCTTCCGCCTTGATGCCCTGGTTGGCGAGTTCCTTGTAGAACGGCACGTTGGCGTCGCCATTGATCGTCGAGACGACGGCGGTTTTTTTGCCGGCGCCGGCGAACTTCTTCACTTCCGCGACGATCGTCTGCCAGTCGGAGTGACCGAAGGGCGTGTAGTTCTCCATGATGTCTTCTTCCTTGACGCTTTTCGACTTCAGGAAGGCCCGCAGGATCTTGTTGGTCGTCCGCGGATAGACATAGTCGGTGCCGAGCAGCACCCAGCGCTTGGCGGAACCGCCGTCTTCGCTCATCAGATATTCGACGGCCGGGATCGCCTGCTGGTTCGGCGCGGCGCCGGTGTAGAACACGTTGCGGGAGGACTCTTCTCCCTCATACTGGACGGGGTAGAACAGCATGCTGTTAAGCTCCTCAAAGACCGGCAGCACCGACTTGCGGGACACCGAGGTCCAGCAGCCGAAGACCACGTCGACCTTTTTGGCGGTGATCAATTCGCGCGCCTTCTCGGCGAACAGCGGCCAGTTCGAGGCCGGATCGACGACGACCGCTTCGACCTTCTTGCCGAGCAGCCCGCCCTTCTTGTTCAGGTCGTCGACCATCATCAGGACCGTGTCCTTCAGGGTCGTCTCGCTGATGGCCATGGTGCCGGACAGCGAATGCAGCACGCCGACCTTAATCGTATCGGCGGCCTGCACGGCGGAGGTCATCATCAGCCCTGCTGTTGCGCCCGCGATCGCCAAACCGCGCGCCACTTTTCCAAAAGGTTTCATCAATTGCTCCCAACGAATTATTCATTGCACACGAACGGTTAGAAGCAACGACCGTGCCAATGCCCAAAAATTTCTTCTACCCTCTGATTTTATGGAGATATTTGAATGCCACTCGCAATGTGTTGCGGTTAAGGCTCTATGAATTTGATTAATTATTAGGCATTTGTGATGTAACGTCTAAAAATTAATCAGTGCTAGAACTGCATATCGCGCAACGCCGCGCCCCTCTCTGCCAATTCATCAAGCAAACGGTTCGAAGTTTCTTCTACCGGGCACCCCAGCACTTTCCATGTCGAACCGATCGCCGCGGGCTCGCTGCCTGGAACGTACCGCACTTCAATCAAGAATAAGATCTGTAGGAAGAATTCCCCATATGATGGCGTAATTACTCAGTTTCTGCCAGCCAACAGGGAACTTTCTGCAACCGTATTCGAGGATGGTTTTTGGTCCCGGCGAGCGCACTGAACCCAGGACAATTTATTAGGGTGTAGAAATATGTATAGTTACAATATCGATAAATTTTGCGTTACTCTGTATTTAATCATTACAATCTGGGATAGCAACACCGACCCGCGATACAGGATAAGAAATTCGGGTGTCAGAACGTAAATCACAGGGAGAGCGTCCGGTTCCGACCGAGACCGAAGCCGCTGACGCGACTTCGCGTTCAGGGGGGAGCTGACGACACCCAAAAACTACCCGGTCTCGCGAAATTGGGCGCGCCGCCCCTGTCGGCATGGGCATCCGACACTTTCGCATTTTCATCCGCACAAACCGAGATTGTGGTAAGCGCTTACGCGGCTTCGGCAGATCAGGCGGCGGAGATTACCGTCCAGTGCACACTCTCCGATCTAGAATTCTGCGGACAATTCGCTGCGTGGAACACCCTCCTTCGAGTGGCGCCGTCGTTTAATCTTTCCGGCTCGGGTCACCGTGCAGGCCTAACGGGATTTCGTTCTGTTGTCCGAACGGGTGGCATCGATCAATTCGGCCAGGACTCTGGCGACAACGCTATTCCCCAGGTCATTCAGATGCCCGTCACCGGCGTTGTAGAACGCTGTTGGCTCTTTTCCCAATTTTTGCGCTGCCTGACGCAGTACGGACCTGGTGTCGAGATAGGTTTGGTTGCGCGCCTGGAATTGCGACGCAATGAAATCGTGCCGCCAATTCCTTGATTTATAAAATGCCGCACGGGATACAAACAGAACCTAGAAAAATTCATGGCTATGAGAGTTGGCGCGGTCGATGATTGAATCGAACAGAAATGCACTTATCGCCGCTTTTTCGGACTGGTTGCATGCGGATTCCGAGTGGTCAAATTGTGTCGTCACCAATTCGGCAATCGATCCGACCACCGCATAAGCGTAGCTGCCGACGGCGGCTGGTGCTTCCGCGAACGCCGTTTGCGATTCCTCCCTGGACGGGGGCGGGATCAGTTCGAATCCCGCATCCGATTGCCTGAAAATCGGCTTGAACCCAAAGAAGTACCGAAACACGGTGCGATCGAGATCGGCCCGCAGAATGCCGATGACGACAGTTTCTCCCGCCGGGATTACACCGCTCTGCTGTTTATAGCGAAGCCAAATCTGGTCAAGCCCATAGCCCGCAACCCCGAAATTGATCGATTGGCGGTTTGTCTTGAACGTCTCAAACTGTGCGGGCATCGACTCTTCTGGTTTAAAGACGCCCTCCATGAAGGAGTCGCCAAAAATCCAAGTTTTCGGCCGGTTATCGAACGCCGGCGGCCATGGAAGTTTGGATTGGTGTCCGTGCAGTCTTGAGGACGTCCAACCGAGGGTCGGGTGGTAATTTGCGCCGGATGCGACATTTTCGGGCGATTGAATCAGTCGGTAATACGTATCGTCGCAAGCAGGATTTACGAGGTATGTCAGATTGGAAAACGGCTTTAGATCGAGGGCGGAGACGATCCGGGTCAGCGCTTCCAACCCGATGAATCCGATCTCCAGCTGGACTGCCAAGACGCGGTTGATCCGGAAAACGGAGGGGGAGGTACGCCGGCGCAAAGAATATGCCCCCAAACCACGGACGCGCCGCCGATGGCCAACAGACACACGGACATAAGAAATTTTCCGGTAGGCGCGATGCCGCTAAAAAGCGACGGCAAGTCAACCATCGCCGCTTTGAACGCCGCCGGCTCTAGGAGCAGCGGGACCGTGTCGTACAACATCCAGATCCCAAGCAAGAGCCAGGAGAGGCCTGCCAGGAAATTAGCGAGTCGTGACACGCTGCTGTTCATCCATTCCAGAAGTTAGCGAGTGTGCCGCCAAAACTATCACATGAACCGATCATCACTCGGTTTCACGGGACATTGATCATGGGATGAGTGATCCGCCGGAAGCTAGGGATCGTTCCGAGGCCCTTTTGAGCAGGGATTCGAGATTGGCGGAAAGTGTCTCGATCGGCTTGCAATCCGCGAAGGAGGGGGCGGATCGATGCGTCAGGCCTTTGGCGCCCGCTCCAGCGCGTCAAGAACGCGCCGCGGCGTGTACGGGGTCTCGTTGAATTCCGCGCCGATCGCGGCGAAGGCATCGCTGAGCGCGTTGCCGATCGCGGCCGGCGGAGCGATGGCGCCCCCTTCGCCCATGCCTTTCAGGCCGAACCGGGTGAATGTCGCAGGCGTCACCATGTGACCGATCTTGATATCGGGGATCTCCGTCGCGCCCGGGAGCAGATAATCGGCAAAGGTCGTGGAAAGGGGTTGGCCGTTCGTGTCATAGACGCTTTCCTCGTATAGCGCAGTGCCGATACCCTGCGCGACACCGCCGACGATCTGGCCGTCGACGATCATCGGATTGACCACGTTGCCGCAATCCTCCACTACCGCGTAATCGACCAGCTCGACCGCGCCGGAATGCGGGTCGACTGCGACCACCGCGGCATGGGTCGCGTAGGAAAAGACGCCGGTCGACTCGTCCGGCTCGTAGGTTGCCGTCGCATCGAGCGTGGGGTCGACGCCGTCCGGCAGCCCGTCCTGGCGCAGATGGGCGATGCGGGCAAGCTCCGCGATGGGGATCGAGCCGCCGTCGCTTTGCGCTTCGCCATCGGCGAACCGCACCTGTTCGGTGGTACACTGCAAGTGGTGGGCGGCGATGGCCGCAAGCTTCTCTCGCAGGACGATACAGGCGTTGGAGACGGCGCCACCACTCATCACCATGGAGCGCGAGGCGAAGGTCCCGAAACCGAATGGCGAGATCGCCGTGTCGCCGAACTTCACCGTGATCGCATCGGGATGGATGCTCAGCTCCTCGTGCGCGACCTGGGCCAGGGTCGTTTCCATCCCCTGGCCGTGCGAATGGATACCAACCAGCAGGACCAGCGTGCCATCCGGATTGATCCGCGCCGTCGCGCTTTCGTAACCGGGAATGATCGGCGAGCCTCGCCGGGTCCATTCCGCCGCGCCATGCGCCGTCTGTTCCGTGTAGCTCGACAGGCCGACACCCCAGACCCGGCCGTCGACCGCCGTCCCACCTTGCTGGGCGCGAATGTCGTCATACCCCACCATTTCTGCGGCACGGCGCACGCTTTCCGGATAGTCGCCATTGTCGAACTTCATGCCGCCAACCGCCTCGTAAGGCATCTGTTCGGCCGGCACCATGTTGGCCATGCGCACGTCCAACGGGTCGCGACCGACGGCGCGGGCGACCGCGTCGATGGTGCGTTCGATGGCGAAACAGGCGCCGGGTCGGGCAACGCCGCGATAGACGCCCAGGGGCGGCTTGTTGGTCGCCACCGTCCAGGTGCGGCAGCGCATATTCTCGATATGGTAGGGGCCCGTCAGGTTTCTTGCCGCCATGCCGGTTTCCATGAATGGGCCCGAATGCCACAGCGCGTAGGCGCCGGCATTGACGGTCAGTTCCGCATCGATACCCTGGATGATCCCGTCACTGTCGGCATAGGCTGTGACCCGGTAGATATGCTCGCGCGCCTGGGGCGCGGCCATCAGGTGTTCGCGCCGGTCTTCGAGCCAGCGGACCGGTTTGCCGGTATCGAGCGCGATGGCGCAGACGACGATCTCCTCCGGCATCAACCGCGCCTTGCCGCCGAACCCGCCGCCCACATCGGGCGCGATGATGCGCAGTTGGTGGCTCGGCAGGTTCAGCATTTGCGACAGACCGGTGCGCATCAGGTGCGGAATCTGCGTCGATAGATAGACAACCAGCTCCTCCGCCCGCGCGTCCCAATGGGCCAACACCGCCCGGGGTTCCAAGGGAGCGATGGATTGCCGATTCATTCGGTAATCTCGCGTGACCACAATTGGCGCGTCGCGCACGCTGTCGATGTCGCCGCCGGAAATGTCCAACTGGACGTAGACATTGTCGCCCCATTCCTCATGCAGCAGGGCAGGCGGGTCTTCCCGTGCCGCCACGGGGTCATGCAGGGCGGGCAGTTCCTCGATATCCGCGATCAGCGCATCGGCCAGATCTTCCGCTTCGGCCCGGTTGGCCCCCAAGCAGGCGGCGATGCATTCGCCGGCGAAGCGGACCTTGTCCGTAGCGAGCGGATGATGGTCGGCGGGCTTGAAGCCCGGCACCGACGGTTCGACCCGGACCGGATTGACGCGCGTCAGGTCGGCCGCGGTGTAGACCCGATCCTCCATACCTTCGGGTATCTCGATCCCGCCCAGCCGGCCATGCGCGTGGGCGCTGCGCAAAAAGGCGACGTCCAGGGTTCCCGGGATATCGACGTCGGCGACGTACATTCCCTTGCCGCGCAGCAACCGCTTGTCCTCCTTGCGCGGCAGGGCGGCGCCGACCCCGAATCCTTTATCTTCGGAATTGGCCATTCGATCGCTCACGTGCCGTCGGGCAGCACATGCGCCCATTTTTCCCGAATGCGGTCGTCGAGTTCCCGGCTGGAGCGGGCGACAATGGGAAATTCATCCATCCGGTTCCAGGGCCGGCACGCGTCGATGACGAGGCGCGAATTGCGCTTGTCGGTATCACCGTCATAGCACATCGGGTCGAGCGAGGTGCTCCATGCTCCATCGATCTGTTCCATATCCATGCGCGGGTCGAAGCGGGTGCACATCGCCCACAGCACGTCGTTGGTGTTGGTCGGGTCGATATCGTCATCGACCACGATTACCCAGCGATTGGTGTAGCCGCCCGCATAGCATTGCGAGGCGATCAGGCCGGCCTGTTTGGAGTGACCGCCATAGCGCTGCTTGATCGAAACGGTTAGCCACAGCCGGCTGCCACCCGCCTCGTGCGCGCAGACGCCTTTGACGTCCGGGATACCCGCCGCTTCCAGCTGATTCCACACCGCGCCGCTGCGATAGCTGCCGAGATAGTAGGTGTTGTCATTCGGCGGCACGGCGGGGATCACGCCCAGCAGAACCGGCTCGTCGCGATGCATGAAGGTCTCGATCCGGATGGCGGGCTGCATCCGTTTGCCGCCAGCATAGTAGCCCGTCCATTCGCCGAGCGGTCCTTCCTCGACCAGGTCGTCCTGGTGGATGTAGCCTTCGAAGGCGATCTCAGCGTTGGCCGGAACCGGGATGCCGGTGCGCGGCATCTCCAGGGTGCGCACGGGTTCGCCGAAGATGCCGCCAACCGCATCGTACTCGCTGACCCCCTGCGGGATCTCCAGGCCGGCGATCATCAATAGGGTCGGGTGCATGCCGGCGACGACTGCGACCGGGCAGGGTTCGCCCCTCGCATGGTACTTGTCCATGATCAGGCGGCCGTGCCGGCCCGGCGACATCATGACCGAGGCGGTCTTGGGCCCGTGCGTCTGCACACGATAGGCGCCGTAATTCACCCAGCCGTCATCCGGGTCCTTCATCACGACCATGCAGCCCGTGCCGATGAAGGGGCCGCCATCATGTTCGTGCCAGGTCGGGGTCGGGATCGAGGTGATGTCGATCGCATCGCCCTCAACGACATTCTCCTGCAGCGCACCGGTGGCGACGGTCTCCGGCGCGAATTTCGGCGCGTGCTTCATATAGTCCCGCCACCACAGCACCAAATCGCGTTCCGATCCGTCGGCCGGCAGACCGAGCGCGACGTTGATCCGCTGCACCGATGTCAGGACGTTGGCGAGAACCCGATGACCCTTCGGGAAGCCCGGCACCTCATCGAACAGGATCGCCGGATTGCCCATTTTCCGCTGGTAGAGATCGAGGATGCCGCCGATCTCCTCCGTTGTTTCGGCGCCGGTGATGGTCTTCAGCGCGCCTTCAGCGTCGACGGCCTCCATCCAATGCCGCAAATCCTGATCCCAGTTGCGTCCCGCGGGGTCCGCCATCGCCATTCTCCTAGATTTTGCCCAGCGTCCGCAGGACGACTTCGGGCGTCATCGGCTGCGCCGTGACCGCCGCGCCAAACGGGCGAAGCGCGTTGTTGACCGCACACATCACGACGCCCGGTGCCGCACCCGTGCCGGATTCGCCGGCGCCTTTCGCACCGAGCTCCGACTCGCTGGTCGGCGTTTCGACATGGGCGACCTCGATGTCCGGCATTTCCGCCGCCATCGGCGTCAGATAGTCCGCCATCGAACCGTTCAACAGCTGGGCGTTCTCGTCGTACAGACAATGCTCATACAGCGCGCCGCCCAGCCCTTGGACGCAGCCGCCGCGCACCTGCTCGTCGGCGAGGTTCGGGTTGATGAGGCGGCCGCAGTCCTCGACCACCCAATGCTTCAACAGGCGGAGGAATCCGGTGTCGGTGTCGACCTCGACATAGGCGCCGTGGATGCCGTTGGTGAAGATGTAGGGCAGTTCGGTAAGCCGGAAACGCCGTGTCGCCGACAGGGTGGGCTGGTAGTCGTTCGGCAGTTCGCCGAGCTGGAAATGACCGATGCGGCCGATTTCCGACAAAGGCACGCGAATCTCGCCGCTGCCCGCGGTGACGACATTACCACCGACGATATCCAGGGTTTCGGCGTCGGACTGAAGCAGAATACCGGCCATGGTCAGGATTTCGCGCCGCAAATCGCAGCTCGCCTGATAGACCGCTTCGCCGCCGATGGCGGTGGCGCGCGACGCGTAGGTGCCGCCGCCATAAGGCACCGCATCCGTGTCACCCTCGATCACCCGAATCTGGTCCAGAGGGATGCCGAGCGCGGTGGCCGCAATCTGCCCCATCACCGTATCGACTCCCTGTCCCTGGTCGGTGACGCCGACGGTGCAGATGACGCCGCCGGACGGCTCCAGCTTGACGGTGCAGGCATCCTGCGACGCGATCGGCGCACCGCCCGACCCGTAATAACCTTGCGGGCCGGGGGCGGTGCCTTTGATGAAACCGGCGATGCCGATGCCGCGATACACGCCTTGTTTGCGCAGGGCCGCCTGTTCCCGCAGCAGTCCCTCGTAATCCATCAGGCCGATCAACTTTTCCAGGCAGGCTTCATGGGACAGATCGTTGACCGGAACGCCCGAGGGCGCGACGCCCGGATAGGCGTCGTCCGGCATCACGTTGCGGCGGCGAAATTCCACCGGGTCCATGCCCAGGGTCTCGGCCGCACGGTCGACCATGTGTTCGCCGACGGAAATGCCGATCGGATGTCCGACGGACCTGTATTGCGATGTCGGAACCTTGTTGAGATAGACCACCGTGGTCTTGGCGCGGTAATTCTCGAACTTGTAAGGCCCGGCGGTGATGTTGAGCACCTGATTGGCCTCGAACACGCTGGTCCGCGGATAGGCGGAATAGGCGCCCACACCCGCCAGATCGTCGATCTCCAGCGCCTGAATGTCGCCCGCCTTGCTGACCGCGATGCGGGCGGAGATCTGGTGTTCGCGTGCGTGGATGTCGGAGACGAAGGATTCCAGCCGGTCGGCGATGAACTTCACCGGCCGGCCCAGCTCGATGGATGCCGCGGTGGCGGCGACTTCGTCGCCGAAGGTGTGAATTTTCAGGCCAAAGGACCCCCCGACATCCGGCGCAATGACCCGGACATTGTGCTCCGGCACGCCGAGCGTCCGGGCGAACACGGCCTGGATCATGTGCGGCACTTGGTTGCTGGTATGGATGGTCAGCCGCTCTGTGCCGGGATCGTAATCGGCGAGCAGTGCGCGCGGCTCCAGGCTTACCGCCGTGTGCCGGCCGAAGGAGAAAGATTCCTCGAGCACGATATCGGCCGACGCGAAGGCGTCGTCGACTGTTCCCCGGTCGATCGTCTTGGTGAAGGCGAGGTTGTCGCCGAGATCGGGGTGCAGAACCGGCGTGCCCGCGTCGAGAGCGGTTTCGGCCTCGGCCGTCGGCGAGATCACCTCCCAGTCGATGACGATCTGTTCGCAGGCATCCTCCGCCAGGGCGCGGCGTTCCGCCACGACCATGACGACGGGCTCGCCCTGCCAACAGGCTCGGTCCACGGCCATGGCATATTGTGGCGCCGACTTCATGCCTTCGAAGCAGGACAAGGTGCCGATCCAGGGGCCGGTGCTGCGCTCGGCCAGTTCCGCGCCGGTCATCACCAGCACGACACCCGGCATCGCTTCGGCATCCGCCGTATCGATCTTGAGAATTCGGGCATGGGCGTACGGGCTACGTACGAAGGCCGCATGCACGGTGCGCGGTAAGGTGATGTCGTCCGTGTAGCGGCCGCGCCCGGCCACGGTGCGCCGGGCGCTGGCCCGGGAGAGCGATCGGCCGATATGGCTGTTCGGCCCCTCGAAGACGCTGGAGGCTCCACTGTCGCTCATGACGATTTCTCCAGGCGCTGGGTCAGGGTGGTTTCGACCGCGTCGACAATCGCGTGGTAGCCGGTGCAGCGGCAGTAGTTGCCGGAGAGAAATTCGCGAATCTCTTCGCGGGTTTTCGGCGCGGCCTCGCGCAGCAGTTCCGCTGCGGTGATCAGCATGCCGGGCGTGCAAAAACCGCATTGCAGCGCGTCGCGTTCGACGAAATTCTCCTGCAAATCGGCGACCTCGCCGCTCGCCGTCAGCCCTTCGACCGTCTCGATGGAGGCGCCGTCGGCCTGGATGGCGAGCATCAGACAGCCCCGGACCACATCGCCATCCAAGCGCACCGAGCAGGCGCCGCAAATCCCGTGTTCGCAGCCCAGATGGGACCCGGTCAGGCCGAGCTCGCCGCGCAGGAAATCCACCAGATGCGTGCGCGCATCGACCAGCTTGGTGACACTCTCGCCATTCACCGTGAGCGTGATGGTCTTGGTCTCGTCGCTCATGCCGCCCTCGCCCGTTCGATCGCCTGGTCCAGTACGCGACCGGTTAGGACGCGCTGCAGATGCAGTTTGAAGGCGGCGCTGCCCTGCAGATTGTCCATCGGATCCAGATCTTCGGATAGGGCCGCCATCGCCGCCGACCGGCTCTCGTCCGACCAGACCTTGCCGGCGATCGCCGCCACGGCGTTCGCAGCCAGCGTCGGCCGGTCTTCGCTGGCGAAATAGACCAGCTTCGCATCCGTCACCGTTTCGCCATCGGTTTCCGCGGCGCAGGCGACCCCCGCAATGGCGAAATCCCCTTGCCGGCGGCTCAGCTCCATGAAGGCGTGCACGGTACCCGGGCGCTGGCAGGGGATGCGGATTTCGATGAGCAGCTCGTCCGGCTGCCGCTCGGTCTCGAACAGTCCCTTGAAAAAATCCGCCGCCGCGATGTCACGGCGGCCGCGCACGCTCTCGACCGTGATGGTCGCGCCGAGCGCCAGGATACAGGCGGGCAGTTCCGCGGCGGGATCGGCCAGTGCGATGCTGCCGCCGAAGGTGCCGCGGTTGCGGACGGCGACATGGGCCACATGCGGCATGGCTTCCGCGATCAGGGGCAGATGCTCGGCCACGATCGGCGACCGCTGGACCGCGGCGTGCCGGGTCAGCGCACCGATGCGCACCGCATCGTCCTCGACCGAGATACCGGCGAGGTCCTCCAGCCGATTGATATCGATGAGAAGGTCGGGCTTCGACAGCCGCATGTTCAGGGTCGGCATCAGGCTCTGACCGCCGGCGAGGACGTTCGCGCCGTCGCCATGTTCCGCCAAAAGCGCTAACGCCTGCGCCACGCTGTCCGCGCGCGCGTAGGTCATTTTCGGCGCCTTCATAACCCCCCTCTATTCGTTTTTGGCCCGGCGGTCATGCAACACCGCCATGATGGCGCGGACGATGCCGGCATAACCGGTGCAGCGGCAGATGTTACCCGCCAGTTCGAGACGCACCCGGTCTTCATCCGCGTCCGGCAACCGGGTCACGATATCGCGTGCGGTAAACAGCATCGCTGGAGTGCAATAGCCGCATTGCAGCCCATGATGCGCGGTGAACGAAGCCTGCAGCGCCACGATGACCGGGTCTGTGTCGCTACCTTCGATGGTCTGAATATGGGCGCCGTCGCAGCTGACCGCGTAAAGAATGCACGACCGCACCGGCTCGCCGTCGACCATGATCGTGCACGCGCCGCAGACCCCATGCTCGCAGCCGAGATGGATGCCGGTCAGCCGCCGCTGTTCGCGCAGGAAATCGGCGAGCGTCGTTCGCGGTTCGACGGTCGCAGTGATCGACTCACCGTTGATCGTGAGAGTCGTTTCCATCATGCGCCGTAGGCCTGCGCGACAGCGCGGTGCAGTGCTACCGCGTGCATTCGCAGCTTGAAGGGGTCGAATGTCTCACCGGTTTCCGTCAGCGCCATGCGCGCGGCATCAAGATCGAACTTGGCGCCATCGTTCTGCGCGATTGCGGCCGCGGCGGTATCGAGCTGCAGCGGCGCATCCTCGGTTGCCGCGAGAACCAGCCGGGCGATGCCGGATTCGGGATCGCAGACATAGGCGCCGATCGATTCCGCGAATTCCCCGGGTTTGCGGCAGATCTTGTGATAGCCCCAGCGAGCCGAGCCGGAGAGGGCGGGCACGCGGACTCCGCGCACGATTTCATCTTCTTCGAGGGCTACGGTGAATGCGCCGAGCTGAAACGTATCGATCGCAGCCTCCCGTGTGCCCGCCGGTCCGTCGATGACGATCTGCGCGCCCAGCGCCCGTAGCGCCGCCGGCCAGTCGCCGGCCGGATCCGCATGGACGAGGCTGCCACCGATGGTGCCGCGGTTGCGCACGGCGCGATAGGCGATTCCGGCGGCGACATGCTGGATCATGCCACGAGTCACGTCGGGCAGGATGCCGTCTTCGATAGCGGCGTGTGTCACCAGTGCGCCGACGAACAGATGGTCGGGTGCTTGCGTCACGGCCTTCAAAGCGTCGAGGGCTCGGATGTCGATCAGCCGGTCCGGCCGCGCCAGGCGCAGATTCATCATCGGGCCGAGCGACTGGCTGCCCGCCAGGACCTTACTGTCGCCGTCTTCCGCTGTCAGCACGGACAGGGCTTCGGCCACATCGTTCGTTTTCGTGTAGTCGAACTTCGCCGCTTTCATCGCGCTGTGCCGCACTTGCCCCGTCAGCTTCCAACCATAACCGCATGCTATGGTATCGGAGGAAGAGACCGCAATGGTGAGCGGTGGCACGGTCGACTTATTTGGACGGGTGTAAAGCGCAGCCTAGTATACCGGCGCCCCTCCTTCCGGTTTCCAAAAAGGCTGCGCCGTTGTCCAAAGCTGAATCTCAGGAAAGACAGGTCGCCCGTCCCGGTCCTCTTTCGGGTGTGCGGGTGCTCGATCTCAGCCGGGTACTGACCGGACCGTTTTGCTCGATGATCCTTGCCGATCTCGGGGCCGAGGTGTGGAAGGTAGAGGAATTGAAGCGTGGCGATCAGACGCGCTCCATCCCGCCTTATGTCAATGGCGAGAGCCATTATTACCTGGCGATAAACCGCAACAAATCGAGCCTCGCACTCGACCTCAAGAGCGACGAGGGGCGCGAGGTTGCACTTGGTCTCGCCGCCAAGGCAGACATCGTTCTGGAGAATTTCCGGCCCGGCGTAATGGACCGGTTGGGGCTCGGGCGCGAACGGCTGCGCCAGGACAATCCGGGGCTGATCATCTGTTCGATCACCGGTTTCGGTCAGTCCGGCCCGATGTCCGACAAACCCTCTTTTGATCTCGTCACCCAGGCGATGAGCGGCGTCATGAGCATCAATGGCGAACCGGACGGGCCGCCGACCAAGCTCGGCATCCCGATGGGCGACGTCGGCGGCGGGCTGTGGGGCGCGATCGCCGTACTGTCGGCACTGCAGCACCGCAACGCCACGGGGGAGGGGTTGGATATCGACCTCAGCCTGCTCGACGGGCTGATCGGTCTGCTCGGTTATCTCGGCCAGATTCATATCGTCACCGGCGAGAGCCCGGGCCGGGTCGGCAGCAGCCATCATTCGATCGTCCCTTATGGCCGCTATCCGGTGAAAGGCGGCTACATCGTGCTGGCGCTGCATGTCGGCAATTTCTGGCGGAACTTTTGCCGCGCGGTGGGCCGGCCGGAACTGATCGAGCAGCCGGAGTTCCGCACCACCGCCGACCGGCACGCCAACCGGGATATATTGGAGCCGCTGGTGATCAAGATCCTGTCGGCAAAGACCATGGAAGAATGGCACGAAATCTTCGATTCGGGCGACGTGCCGCACGCACCGGTCTATTCCGTCGGCGAGGCGCTGCACCAGCCTGCCGTCGCCGCCCGCAACCTGCTGCGCACCGCGGACCATCCGACGGCCGGGCCGGTCGGCATTGTCGACACGCCTATCAAATTCCTCGACCGGTTTACGGATGCGCCGGTCCGCGCCGCGCCGCGGCTGGGCGAACAGTCGCGCGATATCTTGCAGAATATATTGGGCTATGCGCCGGAACGGATCGACGCGCTGCGCGATGCCGGCGTGATCGAGACACCGGAGGATTAATTCAATGGCCGATGGCAAAGTCACCGATGAAGAGCTGGAACGGCTGCGCGCTAAGATCGGGGAGCGGGTGACGATCAGCGAGCCGCCGCACCTGACCGAGGTGACGCGCGATGCGATCCGCCATTGGGCGCAGGCGACCGGCGACCGCAATCCGCTCTATCTCGACGACGCGCACGCGGCGCAGGGCCCCTATGGCGAGATCGTCGGGCCGCCCTGCATGCTGTACGCCTTCAGCCGCATCTCGATCGGCTATCGCGGCGGGCTGCCCGGCATCCATTCCATGTTCGGCGGCAGCTGGTGGCGCTTTAAACAGCCGCTGCGGTTGGGCCAGCGCATCGATGTCGATGTGACCTTCCAGGGGTTGGACGAGATGCGCAGCCGTTTCTCCGGCCGCATGTTCAAGCAGACCTCCAATGTCCGTTTCGTTACCAGTGATGGTGTCGAAATCGCGGATTCGGAAAGCTGGGGGATGCGCACCGAACGCACGACAGCGAAGAAGAAGGGCAAGTACAAGACCCTGCGGCCGGAACCCATGGCGGACGGGCTACTGGAGGAAGTCTTCGATGCCTACGAAAAGGAGGTGCCGCGCGGTGTAGAACCGCTGCATTGGGAGGATATCGCCGTAGGCGACACGATCCCGTCCATCGTGCGCGGGCCTTATTCGGCGACGACGGCGGTGTGTTTCGAGCAGGCCTGGGGCGGGCTGTTCGTCAAGGCGCATGGCTACTGGTACGACTATCTGCGCCGCCATCCGGCGGCCGGCATCGCCAACCCTTACGGCGTGCCCGAACCGCCCGAGGCGGTGCATTGGGACGGTGAGCTGGCGCGCAGCGTTGGCGTGCCGGAGGCCTACGATTACGGCCCGGAACGCATCGCCTGGATCGCCACCATGCTGACCAACTGGATCGGCGACCGCGGGTTCCTGGAAGAACTCTACTGCGAGGTCCGCCGCTTTAACCTGGTCGGCGACGTGACCAATTGTACGGGCACGGTGACCGAGTGCGAGGCGATCGACGGCGCGACGGGACGTATCAAGCTCGACGTCCAGGCGACAGATCAGCGCGGACAGGTCACCGCGCTGGGCTGGGCGAAGGTGCGCTTGCCGCGGCGTTAGACGCTAAACCGGCCGTGTGCCGTTCACCGTGACCCGGTTCATGTAGCGCTTGTGGCCGGGATAATCGTTCAGCGCCTTGTGCATGACGCAGCGATTGTCCCAGAAGGCGATCGAGCCCTTCTCCCAGCGGAAGCGGCAGGTGAATTCCGGGCGGTGGCTATGCTCGAACAGGTATTCGAGCAGCGGCTTGCTCTCCGCCTCGGTCATCCCCTTGAAGCGGTGCGTGCGCGGGCGGCAGACGAATAGCGCCTTGCGGCCGGTATCCGGGTGGGTGCGCACTACCGGGTGCTCCATCTCGGGCTCGTCTTTCTCGTCCGGATCGTCGCGTACCTTGCTGGTGAAATTGGCGTTCCGTTCGGCCGCGATGCTCGGCGCCTGGATCCGGTTGTCATGCACCGCGACCAGCCCGTCGAGCAAATCCTTCATGCCGTCCGACAGCGCCTCATAGGCGAGGTACTGGTTGGCGAACAAGGTATCGCCGCCGACCGGCGGGACGTCCAGCGCGTAGAGAATCGAGCCCAGGGGCGGCTTTTCCAAATGGGTCAAATCCTGGTGCCAGCTCGCGCCGACTATCTTCTTGTCCTCCGGATCCTTGCGGATCGGAAAGATTTCCGGATGGCCGTTAAGCGGCACGTAGCGCGGATGCACATTCAGGCTGCCGAAGCGGCGGCCGAACGCCTTGTGCTGCTCCTCGTTGATATCCTGGTCACGGAAGAAGATGACGAGGTTCTCGTGGAAGGCGCGCTGCACCTCCGCGAAGGTCTCGTTGCCGAGATCCTCCGATAGATCGACCCCGAAAATTTCCGCGCCGCAGGTGCCGGAAAGCGGTTTCACTTCGATGCGGTTGTAGGTCACGCGGTTTCCTTTCCTTGATCGCCGAGTGCGGTGCGCATGATGGTATCCCAAACGCCAGGTATCCCAAAATCGAACAGCCGTTAGAGGCCCGCCCGTTCCGGCGTTCCCGTTACCATGCGCAGCACGTGATAGGTCGCAATGGCGGCGGCCAGATGTTTCAGGCTGTGCCCGCTCACCGCGCCGCCGAGCAGAGCCAGTACGGGGCCGTCGAAATGCTCGAGCACTTTGGCGATTCCATACCAGACGATAACCCAGATCAGCTGGCCGCCGCCGGTATAGTGCGATTTGGGAAACAGCCAGCAGATCACCGGAAGGGCCAACATCGGATAGAACTGCACCATCGCGTACCAGCGCAGATCGCCGCGCCCTTGACCTTCGGACCAATTCCAGTACAGCAGACTGGCGATGCCGATGGCGACCAGGATTGGCAGAAGCCAGCGGTTGCCGAAAGGGCGGTCTATACGGTCAGCTACGATGGCAGCGAACAGCGCCATGAAGGCAACTGTCATCGGCAGCCGGTCCCAGAACAGACGATCCGTATCCGGCAGCAGATGATAATAGGCTGACCCGACGGCAACGAGCCCAACGCCGGTAAAGAAGACTGCGTAGGGCGTGGCGTCCGGCCCTTCGGTGAAAATTACCCGGCGGCGCGATCCCAGCAGGGACCAGAGGCCCATCAGGCTGACCACCAGAAATCCGGCATTGGAGATCGTGTCTCCGAAATTCGGGATACCCCACAGCGGCCGCATGTCGGCAAACTGATGGTAGTCCGGATCCTGTGGGATCGGTGGAACGAAGCTGGCACCGACCAAGGTGACGGCGAACAGGGCGAGAAGGATCGCGATCCGTTGTTGTTTGGTCAGCGTCATGTCGTTCCCCCTTGCTGTAAGGCCCTCCGTTTTGCCAGGCGCAGATGATAGTGCAGTTGCTCGGCGGCAAGTCCATGCAGCATCAGTCGGAATCCCGCATTCAATGTGGACAGGGGCAGCATCGGATGCGCGTTTCGGGCGAGAAACAGATGTTCCCCGCTACCGAGCAGCCGCGCGACATAGATCGCGATGGTTTCGTCGAGCTGCAGCGAGTTGCTGGCGCGCCAGAAATCGTTGTCGGTCAGGAACAGTTGGTAAACCGGCGTGTAGGCAATGACCGCCGTCTGAAGATCGATCACGTTGAGTGATCCTTCCGGCATCGATTCCAAGGCTATTTCACCATCGGTGATCGCATCGAAATTGAGCGTCGCTGGCGGCTCAATTCTTCGGCCTGTTTTCTCCAACCCGGTATTCAAGCCGATTACGAAGTTGAAGATGTTCAAATCGTGCTGCAGGAACACATTGTCCTTAAGCGCGTCGATCGTCGTCGGTCGCAGAGGCACCGTCTCGACTTCCGCGTCCGGTACATTGTCCTTGATGAAGTTGAGCAGTTCGGTACCGATGTGGAAATGACGCAGGATCAGACGGTTGGCCTCCGGCGACGCGAAGTTGCGCAGTCCCCAGCAAATAAGGCGATGCAATGTCCCAGGCGCGCCGAGATTGTTCGGGACCAGCAACCGCAATGCGCTGAAAAACAGGATCGACAACCCGGCCAACGGCCGCAGGAAGGGCAGCAGTGCCTTGCGCGAAACGCGCCGCATGCCGCGCATCAGATCGAGCTTCGCTTGCGGGTCGATCGGGATGCTCTTGTCGACGTAGAGCGCCAACCAGGGGTCCGGGTCGCGCGGATCGCTGGTCCCTGGGTCGAAATCCGCCGGGTAGGTCATATGTTGTCGAGCTCCTCCAGTTGCAGCCGGTAGAGACGGGCGGTTACTTTCGCCGTCTTGACGATCTCGTCGACCAGCTTCGGTGTCAGGTCGAGCCGGTCGAGCACTTCCCAAAACCGGTCCATGTGCGTCGCGTCATTGTCGCCATGATAAAGCAGGAAGCGGAGCTGATCCGGGGCCAGCGCGAGCTGTTTTTGGATCGCACCGCCCCATTGCGCAGCGACACGCTGGCCCAACCCCTCGATGATGAACATCGCGCCCAGCAGGTCGATCGGATTCTCGCGGCTCGCCTTGTGGAACATCCAAGCGGATAGCGCTTCCGATCCGATATTTTTCTCGGCCGCAAGGATTTCCTGACGCGTCCCCCCGGCGGCGACATAGTCGCTTTCCAGCAGCTTGAAATCGCGATGTTCATCATGCGCATGGGTCAGGAAAGTGGAGCGTAAATCGAATGCCTCGACCGTGATATTAGATGCTGCCCGGGCGATCCATCGCGCACCATCTACGACCTGCTGGCGCAAGTTACGCAGCAGCATGCGGTAGTCGCTGATGGTAAACCGTCCGCGCTGCAGCTTGTCGATCAACGGTACGCGCTGCAGTTGGCGTTCGAATTCCAGCCATTCGATCGTCAGTTTGCGGACCAAAGCGGATTTCAGGTCATCGACGGGCGCCAAGTCGAACCCTGGCCTATCCGGTTCCGCTTCCGGGGTCGGCAAACTCACGACGCGAGCCTCACCTGCGACCGAGAGAAGCATGTAGGATACGATGAAGCGTCCGCTCTCCGGGACCATGCACAGGACTTTCTCCGTGTCGCTCAGGACGCCGCCGTTAAACAACTCCTCCAACATCAGGTAGATGGACGCGGAGCCCGTATTGCCCTTCTCATAAAGGTTGGTGAAGATCTTGTTTGCGTTGATTGGCGTGCCGGCGCGTTCAGCGGCATCTAGCAGTTCCTTGCGGAAATGATCCGAAGAGAAGTGATAAAGCGCCCAGTCGATCTTGTGCGGATTGATTTTTCCGGAGTCAATCAGCTCCATGTAGCGCTGCAGGCCGACCGGCACGATGTTCTTGAGTAGGCGAAAATCCTGCCGCAAATGGAAGGCGCCGTCGCGTACCGCCGCGTCGAGAGTCGAGTAGTTCGACCAGGGCCGCTCGATCTCACCGTCGGCACCTTTCAATCCGCCGGCGTACATGCAGGTGTCGTAGCTGTCGGCGTAGGAGACCAGGTCCACGAAGTCGATGCGGATCGACTGACCTTTCGCGTTCGGACGGTTTTCAAGCAACAGTGCCCCCGCCCCATCGGAGAGTGTCCAGCGCAGAAACTCCGTGTCCGGGGTCGCTGTGGCACCTTCCAGGTAGCCGGCGCGCAGGAAGCGACTGGCGAACTCGCTGGCGCAAACCAAGGTATTTTTCTTTTCGCCGCTCCGGATCGCCGATATCGCCGACTTGAGGGCCATCATTCCGCTGGCACAGAAGCTGGTAAAACTGGCAATTTCGGTCGCTTTTGTACCCAGTTCGGCATGAACCATGCTAGCGAACCCTGGTGCCAGCAAATCCCCTTGTGAGGCTGCGGCGGCAATGTATTCCACATCGTCCGCAGCCAGTTCGCTGCGCGCCAATGCGTCGCGGCAAGCCAGTGCCGCCATTTCCGCATTGGTGTGCTGTGGCTCGCCGTTTCGATCGATGGCGTAATGACGCGTCTTGATACCGTTTGCCTCAAGCGCGGATAGCCGAAGGCGTTCCTGTTTCGCGCTGAGCGGCCCAAGGAAGGCTGCGACCTCGTCATTACCGATGGGGTCCCCCGGCAGGAATGAACCGATAGCGGTTATATAGACAGGCTGCATATTCATCTCCTTCGCGTGCGTATTACGAGGTCGCGGAAGCCGTGATTGCGACATAGTCGACTTTTCCCGTGCCCAGCACCGGGACCGCGTCGACCGGGCGCACGGTCGCGGGCACGGTGAGTTCCGAGATGCCGTCGGCCCGCGCCTGTTCCGAAAGCGCCGCGCGATCCGCGTCCGGGTATTCGGTGAGCAGGATGATCTGCTCGCCCTTGCGGGCGTTGGGAATGCTGATCGCGGCGTGCATATGGTCGGGCCAGACGGCGGCGGCCAGCGCCTCGACCGCGGTCAGGGAGACCATCTCACCGGCGATCTTGGCGAAGCGCTTGGCGCGGCCTTGGATGGTGATGAAGCCCTCCCGGTCTACGGTAACGATATCGCCCGTGTCGTAGCTATTGTTCTCTGTTGCTTCGAGCACCCCAGGATTCTCCGCGCGCAGATAGCCGAGCATCACGTTCGGACCGGTGACGACCAGCTTGCCGCCCTCGTTGATACCCGGCACGGGCTCCAGCTCGTAGGTGATGCCCGGCATCGTCCGGCCAACCGTGCCGGCCTTGAAGTGCATCGGGGTGTTGGCGGCGATGACCGGCGCGGTCTCCGTTGCGCCGTAGCCTTCCAGCACGCGCAGGCCGAACTTGTCCGACCAGACCCGACGCGTCTCGTCCTTCACCTTCTCCGCACCGGCGAACACGTAGCGCAGGCTGTAGAAATCGTAGGGATGCGCGACCTTGGCGTAACCGGTCAGGAAGGTATCGGTGCCGAACATGATGGTCGCGTTGGTGTCGTAGACCAGCGCGGGGACGATCCGGTAGTGCAGCGGGGAGGGATACAAAAAGGTCTTCACGCCCGACAGTACGGGCAGCAGGGTGCCACCGGTCAGGCCGAAGGAGTGGAAGATCGGCAGCGCATTGAACACGATGTCCGTCGGGTTGAAATCGATGCGCGCGGCCAGCTGGTGCCGGTTGGAAAGCAGGTTGGCGTGGCTGAGCACCACGCCCTTCGGTGTGCCCTCCGAGCCGGAGGTGAACAGGATCACCGCGGCCTCATCCGGTGACGTTGCATGACAGTCATGAACCGCGTGGGCGAAATGCCGCGAGAACAGACCGGCCAGCTTGTCGAGGAGACCGATTTCCTGACGCAGATCCTCCAGATAGATGATCTCCGCCTGTTCCGCGAGCGCGGCAACCGCCTCTTCCAAGTTGCCGAGGGCAATGAACCGGCGCGACGTCACGACGGTGTCGACTTGGGCAGCCATCAGCGCCGCGCGCATACTCTTCGTCCCGGTCGAGAAGTTCAGCATCGCCGGTACCCGTCCGAAGGCCTGCAGGGCAAAGAAGGTCACCACGCCGCCGACGGAGTTCGGCAAAAGGAACCCGACCGGCCGGTCCGCCTGTGTCATCGCGGCCAGTTTGCGGCCCAGCACGAGAGCGCCGGTGACAAGGCGGCCATAGCCGATGGGCTTGCGCTCGATATCCTCGGCGATCGGGTGTTTGCGGCCGTGAACCGCCTGCGCGTCGAGCAGCGCCTGGAACAGGGTCCGGTCGCAATCCTCGGTCTCGAAGATCATCTGGCTCATCACATCGTAGAGTTTCGTGCCGGCCAGCTGGCGGCGCTCGCGCCCGACCATCTCTGCCGGTATCTCGAAACGGCGCGGCGGCAGAACGGTCATCGTGATTTTGGGGAACCAGCGAATGCGAACCTTGTCCTTCACGCGCGAGAAGGGGGTGTATTGCGCACCGTCGATGCGGACCGGTACCAGCATCGCGTCCGCCTTGTCGGCGATCATGCCGGGCCCTTCATAGACCTTCATCAGGGCGCCCGTAACGGTGATCCGACCCTCCGGGAAGATGACGCAATGCCGGTCTTCCTTCACCGCCTTGATCAGACCCTTGGTCGACATGGGATTGGTCGGGTCCACGGCGAAGAAATCCACAAGCCGTAGCATCGGTTTCATCCACCAGTGCTGGGCGATATGCGTGTTCACGGCGAACATCGGTTTGATAGGCAGAAAGGCGGCCAGGATGATCGCATCGAGAAACGAAATGTGATTGACGACGATGACCGCGCGCTTGCCGGCCTGGGCGTAATGTTTCATGCCCTTGATCTCGACCCGGTACAGCAGTTTCAGCAGCGAGATGGCCAGGCCTTTGATCAAGGTGTCCGGCAGCAGGCCGCAGACATAGATCGCGACGATGCCGTTGCCTATCGCCAGCGCGAGGAAGATAGCGGGTACCGAGCAGCCTAACGTCAGCAGGAGAGCCGCGGTGGCGGCCCCGGCCACCATGAACAGGGCGTTGAGAATGTTGTTGGCGGCAATGATCCGCGAGCGGAACGTTTCCTCGCTGCGGGTCTGCAAAATGGCGTACAGGGGCACGATGAAAAGGCCGCCGCAGATAGCGATCGCGAGCAGGTCGAAAACGATTCGCCAGTGTGCGGCGGCGCTGACGAAGGACACCGCGTCCGTCAGTTCGGCTGACGGCACACGCCCGGTGCTGGCGAAGAACAGGTCGGCGATGAAGACGGTCATGCCGATCGCGGCGAGCGGCACGTAACGTGCCGTGACCTCACCGTCGAGTAGCCGGTTGCAGAGCAGCGAGCCCGCGCCGATCCCGACCGAGAAAAGGGTCAGGAACAGGGTCACGACGGTTTCGTCGCCGCCCAACACGTCCTTGGCGAAGGCAGGGAACTGCGCCAGGAAGGTGGCCCCGACAAGCCAGAACCAGGAGATGCCGAGGATCGACAGGAAGATGCCGCGCTGCGCGCCCGCCTTGCGCACGATCGACCAGGTTTCCGCCAGGATATTCGGATTGAGTTTCATATCCGGTGCCGGGGCGGGTGCTTTCGGGATGGCGAAACTGCTCGCCAGCCCGGCCAGGGCGACGAGCATGACGCCGGACGCGACGATGACGGTGCCGTTGTCCTGCAGAATCAGCAGGCCGCCCGCGATCGTGCCGGTCAGGATCGCGAGGAAGGTCCCGGCCTCGATCAGGCCGTTGCCGCCGACGAGTTCGTCCTCGGACAGGTGGTCCGGCAGGATGCTGTACTTGACCGGCCCGAAAAAGGCGGACTGCATCCCCATCAGGAACAGCACGGTCATCAGGTAGGTGACGTTGCCGAAGATCAGCCCTGCGGCGCCGAGTCCCATGATGGCCACTTCGGCCACTTTGATGGTCCGGATCAGTCGGGATTTCTCGAACTTGTCGGCGATCTGACCGGCGGTTGCCGAAAACAAGAAGAAGGGCAGGATGAATAGACCTGCGGCAGTGGTCACCATGAGCTGGCCATCGATCTCCGCCATCTCCGCGATGCGGAAGATGATCAGCAGGGCGAGCGCGTTCTTGAACAGATTGTCGTTCAAGGCGCCCAGCGCCTGCGTGACGAACAGCGGCAGGAACCGCTTTGTGGCCAAGAGATGGGTCTGGGTTTCAGACATTTCGTTCTCCTCGGCGATCAATCGCCGTTCGGGGATTCTTCGGGTTTATCCGGCGTCCGATCCACGCGCCGGTAGGGGCCGGAGACGGTGATGGTTTCCGCGGCATCTCCCGTGAATTGCAGATAGTCGACGACTGACTTCACGGACACGACCTCGTAGCGACCGTCACGGTGACTGGATGGCGGTTGGTCGTCGAACCGAATATTCGTTGCCGACAATTTCGCCAGCGAGCGTCGCAGCGACGAAATCCGAATAACCGAATCCTGGAAACCCCGTTGCCGGTAATGGCGGTGGGTCTCGTCACGCGTATGGAAAGACTTGCCATCCGCCTTGGCCTGTGCAAGCGCGATCAACTTCAGCACCCATTGGTTCGAGTCCTGATACTTCGCCGGACTGCCGAGGTAGGAGATCATGTTGTAGCGGGGGTCATAGAACCTTCTCGGCGCCCGGTCCTTGGACACCGCTTCTACATGGGTCGCCAATGGTTTGCCAAATGTGAGGACCAAAACGTCGTGGGTCAGCGGGTTGTCCAGCATGAAGGAGCCAAGACCCTGAACATTCAGTCCCGAACCGCTTTTACCGCACGAGGTCAGCTGATGCACGACGACCCATGCGCCGTCCTTGTCGCGCTTCCTGGCGAAACCGGCATGGGTGAATCGCCAGCCGTGCTCGGATATGTCGCTGCCGAACCGCGCGATGAATGCGAACCGCGCGGATTGTCGTTGCAAGACCTGTTTTACATCGCTGGCGACTTGCAGCGCGGACTGTAATTCCGCTCGGGTCACCTGGTGGTCGATGCAGCCGCGTCCCGCTTGGGCACCGATCGATGCGAAGACGGTAAGACACGCGGTTGCCAGGAGCAGGATGGGTCTGAGCCGCATGCTATTGCTCTTGATACTCGGACGCCTCAAACAAAGCGCGACCGGCTTGTGTCGGAATGAAAAGAACCACTTTTGCACTGTCACCGACCAGTTTTGCGGATTCGACGATCAGCTTTCCACCGTTGACCAGTGTATAGGCGCTGCCATGCACGGCGACTCCGATGCCGGAGAGGATGATGCTGGGTCCGGCAAGCGAAACCTCGGCAGGGTGAGGGTGACGGTATTCATCGTTCACCCCTGTTGACGCGCAGCCCCGCGACGTAGTTAGCGACCAGTCCTTCCGCCATGGTGCGCACCGACTGGGATGAGACCACTTGCAGCTTGCCACTGCCCGACAGCGAGCAGATACCATGCAGTCCGGCCCAAAGCGTGCGCGCGGCGTCTGAGCGAGCGTCGTCTTGATTGGCATCGAATAAGGGGGCGAGCGCATCTCCCAGCAGACCCAGCACGCGCTCGACCTTGCGGCCATACCATTCCGGGGGCGTCTGGCCTTCCGGCAGGGAATATTCGAACAGCATGTTCCACAGACGCGGGTTCTCGGCCAGGAATCCGAGATAGCCGCCGAGCAGTTGCGCGAGCCGCGCTTCGGTCGTTTCTGGGATCGCGCCGCCGTTTAGCCGGTCATGCAGCGCGTCCAAGGTGCGGCCGTTCAGATGCAGGATCATTTCGTCAAGGTTGGCGAACAGATTGTAGAGCGTGCCCGGGGAGTAACCGATCGCGTCCGCGACGTTGCGCGCGGTGAGGGACCGAAAACCGTCCGTCTCGACGATATTCTGCGCCGCGGCAAGGGCGTTCTCGTAAAGCTCTTCGCGACTATGGTCTGTTCTGCGGGCCAATGATTTTGCTTTTTGTTCCGGTTTATTTTGAACATTGTTCAGAATATATAATTGAACGTTGTTCAAAATCAACAATTATTTTTCATGTCTGCTATGGTTTTTGAAATCGCAGGAGAGCACCGTTGGATAGCTTCTACGTTTTGATTGTCATTGCCGCGCTGGCCTTCTTGGTCCTCTCACCGGTGATTGCGGTGATTGCCGCACGGCGTGTCGGCCGGGTGGAGCGTCGCCTTCGTTTGCTTGAGAGGCGCCTACGGATACTCGAAGGCGACGACGTTAAACCTGAGGTGCCTGAGGCGGCGGCGGAGCCTGCCGCGACACCGGCGGCGCCCATCGACCCGTGGACTGTGCCTGAAAGTGCAGAGCCGGAAGCGATAACGGCGTCGGCCCGTCAATCCTATGTCGAATCGGCAGCAACGGCGGACAAGGTACCGTCAGCGACCAAAACCATCGAGGAGCGTGTTGCGTCGCAATGGCTGGTGTGGCTTGGCGGGCTTACTATCGCGCTCGCCGGCATTTTCCTCGTGAAGTACGGTATCGAACACCAGCTGCTCTCGCCGGCGGTACGGGTCGTCCTAGGGTTCCTGCTGGGCCTTGTTTTGGTATGCGGCGGTGAATGGCTGCGCCAGCGGCCGCTTCAGCGCGTGATCGCGAGTACAGAACCCGATTATGTGCCACCGGCGCTCACCGGGGCCGGCGTGCTGGTCTGCTTTGGCAGCGTCTATGCCAGTTACGCGTTCCTCGGATTGCTGGCGCCGCTCATCAGCTTCGTTGTGCTCGCCGCGATCGCGGTGGGAGCCATGGCGCTTTCGCTCTTGCAGGGACCGTATATCGGCGCGCTCGGCATTCTCGGTGCGTTCGCGGTACCGCTGATGGTCAGTACCGATTCGGGGTCGGCTTGGGCCCTTTTTCCCTATCTGCTGGTAATTGCCACCAGCGCGATTGCGGTCGTGCGCTACAAGGTGTGGTGGTGGCTCGCCTGGGCGGCGTTGGCGGGGGCGGCGTTCTGGGATGCCTTCTGGCTCTTCGCAATGTGGCGTGCGGGCGACCTGATCCCGACATCAATCCACCTGTTGGGTATGTTCGCGCTCGCCTTGGGGGCGTCCAACACTCTTTTCTCCGAGGCAGACGAAGCCTTGTCTTGGCCGTTCGAAACAGCGGGGATGACATCGTATGAGCGCTTTGTCGCCGGTGCGGCACTGGTCCTCGTAATTTTGGTCTTTGCGATGGTGCGGATCGATGGATACAGCGTTGGATCGCTCCTCGTCGTTGGAATCGTTGGAGGGCTGCTGACCGTGATCGCTTGGCGAATTCACCGCCTTGAAAGCGTTGCCGCCATTGCCGCCGCCTTACCCATCCTCCTGCTCGTGACCTGGCATCTGCCGGACATCGTGACCCTGCCGGAACAGATCGTGCTCGGCGGCCGTGTTCTCGGTGCCTTGCCGGTGCCGGTCGTGCCGCCGGAATTCTCGACATTCGCGCTCGTGGCGGGTTTGGCCTCGCTTTGGTTCGGAGGTGCCGGTTTCGTCGTCGTCCGCCGCGGTGGCGCTGCTGTCTACTGGGCGACGATTTCAGCTGCTGTGCCGCTTCTCGCACTGTCGGTTGCCTTCTGGCGGATCGCCGGGGCCGGCGTCGAACTGGTCTGGGCGGTGGTGGCGATGGGGTTGGCATCCGTGGCGACATTAGCGGCGGTTCGCCTCGGCAACCGCCCGGGAGACGACCCAGTTGATCCGGCGGTCGGTATTTACGCGCTAGCCGTCATCGCTGCGATCAGCCTGGCCGCCTCGATGACCCTAGAGAATGCTTGGCTTACCGTCGCTTTGGCGGCGCAAATCCCGGCCGCGGCCTGGGTGCATAATCGGGTCGGCATTCCGGCACTGCGCTGGGTCGCCTTTGTGATCGCCGCGATCGTGGGCGCGAGGCTACTGCTGGCCCATCAATTACCTGGGTTCAATTGGGGGGTGCCCAAGGACCCGCTTTGGGTGCTGTATGGCTATGGCCTGCCCGCGGTTGCCTTCGCTCTGGCCGCGCATTGGTTCCGGAAATCGCGAGACGACCGGTTAGTCTTGACCCTGGAATCCGGTGCGATCGCGATTGCGGTGGCGACAATCAGCATGGAGATCCGGCAGTTTCTCGACGGTATGGAATGGACGTCTGGGCGGTACACGCTTCTGGAGCAAAGCCTGCACTCGATATCGTGGCTGGTAAGCGGTTACGCCCTGTACCGTCGAAACCGAATTGAACGGCGGTTGTCCACCGAGTGGGGGGCAAAGATTCTGATCGGTTTGGCGGCACTGCAGGTCGTGCTCCTGCAGTTGCTGACGTCCAACCCCGTGCGCACGGGCGAGAATATCGGTTCCTGGCCGATAGTCGATGTCCTGGCGTTGGCCTATTTCGTGCCGGCCCTTTTAGCCACGGCGATCTTCTTCGAAGCGAAACGCCAAGGGCATAAGCTTGTCGGGATCGGTGCTGGTATTGCGGCAGGGCTGCTGCTGTTCAGCTACATAACGCTGGAGGTCCGGCACATCTTCCACGGGTCGCAGCTGGACGCCGGCGCGATCGGCAACGCGGAAGGCTACAGCTATTCGGTCGCCTGGCTGCTCTACGCCGCCGCCCTTTTCGCCGTCGGTTTCCTGTGGCGTGTCGCGGCAATACGTCACGCCGCATTGGCTCTGACGATTCTCATCATCGCCAAAGTCTTTCTGTGGGATATGTCGGGCCTGACCGGGCTGTATCGGGTGGCTTCGTTCCTGGGTCTGGGGTTGAGCCTGGTTGCGATCGGTTTCTTCTATCAACGCTACATGTTCGGCGACCGTGGTGAGCCCGATGACAAAGTTGTGGAAACAGAATGATCCGTCAGGTCTCCTTCGCCTCCCGCATTGCATTGTAGGCGGCGAGGGCGCGCTGTCGGCTTGCGCGCAAATCGACAATCGGCCGCGGGTAATCGTAACCCAGCATCACGCCCGCTTCCGACAGGACCGCCTCCGGCGCTTCCCAGGGTGCATGGATATGCCTGTCCGGCAGCCGGCCCAGTTCCGGGACGAAGCGGCGGACATAGGCGCCGTCCGGGTCGAACTTGCGGCCCTGCAGCACCGGATTGAAGATCCGAAAATACGGTGCTGCATCGGCACCCGATCCGGCGACCCATTGCCAGCTCGCCGCGTTGTTCGCCAGGTCGGCGTCGACCAGCGTGTCCCAAAACCAGGCTTCGCCCTCTCGCCAGTCGATCTGCAGGTTTTTGATCAGCAATGACGCGACGATCATGCGCACCCGGTTGTGCATCCAGCCGGTTTGCCACAACTCGCGCATGCCGGCATCGACGATCGGGATACCGGTCCGGCCTTGTTTCCAGGCATGTAGGCTGTCCGGATCGTTGGCCCACCTCATTGCGGTGAATTTCGGTTGAAACGGTTCCTCCGGCAAGGCCGGCCAGTTAAACAGGAGGTGGTTCGAGAATTCGCGCCACGCCAGTTCGCGCAGGAACGATTGCGCACCGCCTGCCGTCTTCGGTGAGGCCTCGATTTTGGCCCGCACCGCATGCCAGCACTGATGCGGGCTGATTTCGCCAAAATGCAGATGAGGGGACAGGCGGGAGGTGCCGATGCGATCCGGCCGGTCGCGCATCGACGCGTAATCTGCGACCGCGCCGTCCAGGAATTCGATCGCCTTGGTTTGAGCCCCCGCCTCGCCGGGCTGCCAGCCTTTTCGCAAGCCGCCGGCCCAATCCGGTGCCGTTGGCAGTAACCGCCACGCTGCAAGCGATTCGCCGGCGGGGATGGATTCCGGCCTGACGATTGATTGGGGGCGCGGCAGCGGCGGTTTTGGTGGCGGCGCGGCCTGGCACGCTTTCCAGAACGGCGTGAAGACGCGGTACGGCGTTCCGGATTGTGTCCGTAGCGCTTCCGGCTCGAAAAGCAGATTGCCGGCAAACCGCTTTATCTCGACGCCCGCATCGGAAAGCGCAGTTTCCGCGTTTCGCGCCCAGGGTTCGTAGGCTCTGGTGCAGTAAAGCGCCGTGGCTCCGGTCTCGGTAATCAACGCCTGCAGTACGGACGGCGCGGCACCGCGGCGCAGGACCAGCGGGCATCCAAGCTGTGCCAAATCATCCGCCAAGGCGGTCAGACTGTGATGCAGCCACCAACGGCTTGCCCCGCCCATCCGCCACGCGCCCGGCGACTCGTCGTCCAGTACATAGACCGGCAGCACCGCTTGACCCGTGTCGCAGGCAGCGGCAAGCGCACGATTGTCGGTCAGGCGGAGATCCTGTCGGAACCAGAAGAGTATCGGGGTAGTGGCCATGGCGTCTTTCGGGCGACGGGTCGTGAATTCTACGCAGCGGTGCGATGTGCGGATCATCTGCGTTTGCGCCTGTGGCGGCAATCGATACGATTGTAACCGGTGGGACGCGCGGATACGGGAGACAGCAGCATGAAAATCGGGCGCATCGAAACCTTTCAGGTACAGTGGTCGCCGGATGATACGCCCGCGCAGCGCAGCGCTTTCGTGCGCGTCTGGATCGATGACGGGCTGTATGGCATCGGCGAAGCGTCGCCCATGCAGGGCGGCATCGCCTCGTTGCTGATGATCCAGCACGATATCGCACCGGCGCTGATCGGTGCCGATCCGCTGGACTATGCGGTGCTGCAGGACCGTCTGTCGCACAAGTTGGTCAAGCTCGGTCCGGAAGGCGCCTTGACCGGCGCGCTCGCCGCCATCGATATCGCGCTTTGGGACATCAAGGGCAAGATGTTCGGACAGCCGATCTATAAGCTGATGGGCGGCGGCTGGCGCACGGAACTGCCCTTCTACGCCTCTATCGGCGGCAACGGCATTGAGCGCAGCCTCGACGACGTGCTGCGCCATGTCGAGACGCGCATGAAGGACCAGCCGGCGGCGATCAAGATCCGCTTCGACAATGGCCGCGTCGATCTCGACAGCCAGATCCCCGACCATATCGAAAAGGCCCGCGCTGTGCGCAAACAGGTCGGCGACAAGTTCCCACTCGCTTTCGATTCCAACAATGGCTACTCGACCGGCAGCGCTATGCGGGTCGGCCGCGTGCTGGAGGAGCTCGACTATTGGTGGTTCGAGGAACCCGTGCAGCACTATCACATCCAGGCGACGGGCGAGGTGGCGCAGCGCCTGTCCATCACCGTATCCGCCGGCGAGCAGACCTATACGTTGGGCGGGCTGGCCGAGTTGATTGATGCGGGCGTGCGCATGATCCAGCCGGACATCGTGAAGATGGGCGGCATCACCGGGTTGCAACGTTGCGCCGCTCTGGCACATGCGCACGGGGTGGAGCTTGTCTCGCACCAAACGCAGCCGACCGTCGGTCACCTGGCCAACATGCATGTGGTGGCCGCGCAACTGCACGCCACGAAGCCGATCGAATGGAATGATCCGTCGGACCGCATGCACGCCGTCTTCGACGAGGTGCCGAAGCCGTTGAACGGGCTGTTCAAGCTGCCTGACCGCCCTGGCCTCGGCATGGATTTCGTTGAGGACAAGCTCGCCGAACGGCGCATCGACGTCACCG